>CAXBMV010000105.1:0-8205 GCA_963976575.1 uncultured Gammaproteobacteria bacterium
CCTGGAAATCGAGTCGGATGGGCATCGCGGCACAGCGATCGTAATTACCTGGCCAACCCTGTTCCAAAAATCCTGACTGGCAAACAACCTATGACTGACTACGCGAACAACGTGACTATCTTGTTAATCGAGGACGACGACGTCGATGCCATGGCGATTGAGCGAGGTTTCAAGAAACAGGAAATTTTAAACCCCATGGTACGCGCAGGGGACGGCATCGTCGCACTGGAATTGCTGCGCGCTGGACGCGTAGCTTCCCCGTATATCATCCTGCTGGATCTGCAAATGCCACGCATGAATGGCATCGAGTTTCTGGAAAACCTGCGCGCTGACCCCGAGCTCAAAAGCAGCGTCGTCTTTGTGTTAACCACGTCGCGAAACGACGAAGACATCACCGCCAGTTACCAGCAAAACATCGCCGGGTACTTTGTCAAGAAACGGCTGGATGCGGGCTTCTATGACATCATCGGACTGCTCAGAGACTACTGGAACAAATCATGCTTGCCAGGAGCCGACCCCACGAAATCATCTACAACCCGCTCTTGAGCTGGACAACATTTTGATCAAAACAGAATACAACCGCTGCGATACCTGGAGAAATGAATCGTGAACTATCTGGCCAACGGGGTTAGCGTACTCCTCGTCGAAGACGACGATGTCGACGCAATGGCAATTGAGCGCGATTTTCGCAAGTGCAACCTGGACAATTGTCTGATACGCGCCAGGGATGGTGTCGAGGCGCTGGAATTACTGCGCGCAGGGGAGATTTCACAACCTTATATTATTTTGCTGGACCTGCAAATGCCGCGCATGACGGGTGTCGAATTTCTTGCTGCAATCCGAACCGATGCGCGGTTTTGTTCAAGCATTATTTTTGTGCTCACTACATCCAGAGCGGTCGAAGACCTGGCTGCCACCTATCGCCAGAACATCGTCGACTTTTTTCTCAAAAGTAACCTCCAGGAGGTAGACGGCGGTATCGTCGGCTTGCTGCAAGATCACTGGAGCGCGGTGAGCTTCCCCACCGACACTAGCGCCTAGGCTGGCAGGAAAATGTTTACACTTGAACAGACCACCGTATCAATCCGGCAGTATTTAATGCTGAAGATACCCGGAGGATGAAACCATGAACTACCTGGCTAACGGAGTCAGCGTTCTGCTGGTTGAAGACGACGATGTCGATGCCGTGGCGATTGAACGCAATTTTCGCAATTTCAGTATCGACAATCAATTAATACGCGCCAGGGACGGTGTCGAGGCGCTTGAGTTATTGCGCTCGGGAAAAGTACCAGGTCCTTATATTATTTTGCTGGACCTGCAAATGCCACGCATGCGAGGTATCGAATTTTTATCCGAGATCCGCCACGATGCTCAGCTCAACTCGAGCATTGTCTTTGTACTCACCACGTCGAAAAATATCGAAGATGTGACTGCCAGTTACCGCCACAACATTGTCGGCTATTTTCTTAAAAATAACCTCGATGAAAACTGCGGCGGTATTGTCGGCATGCTGCAGGATCACTGGAGTACGGCGAGTGTGTCTCTCGGCGGCAGGGGCTAGGTAACTACCTGTATGTATCAACAAATTACGAGAGAAGCCAGGTGAATATTCTAATCGTCGACGATGATTACGTAGACCGCAAGCATATCAAGCGCACGCTACTGCGAAACGGTACCGCCACCGAGATTTATGAAGCTGAATCGGTTGACCAGGCGATAGAAATGTTTCGCGCGCGTGACATCGACGTGGTGTTACTGGATTACCGCATGCCGCAACGCGACGGTATAGAAATGCTGCTCGAGCTGCGTAACGAACCTCGTGACAAGGGCGTCGCCATCATTATGTTGAGCAATTCCGAGGACGAGGAACTGGCATTGAGCTGTGTTCGCGCGGGTGCCCTGGATTTTGTTCTCAAGTCAGAAATCAGCCGCTCGCGACTGCGCCGGGCGATACTGCACGCGCAAACACGATTCGAGCTGGAGCAGCAACTTTATAACAGTTACCTAACCGCCAAAAAACTGGCAGAACACGACAGCCTCACCGGCCTGGCGAATCGCTTCCGCTTCGAGGAATCATTGAAAATGAGCGTGGCCAGCAACCAACGCGATCAGTTCAAACTGGCGATGCTGCTATTCGATATAGATCACTTCAAATACATCAACGATACCCATGGTCACGATATCGGCGACCTGCTGCTACAACAGATCGTCGGACGAATTCAGGGTTGCCTGCGCGGCAACGAGCTGTTCGCCCGCCTCGGCGGCGATGAATTCGCCCTGGTTTTAAGTAATCTGAATCAGGTGCGCCATGTCAGTCAAGTGGGTCAGCGGATTCTCAAATCGATGGGGAAACCATTCCTGCTGGCAGACATCGAAGTCAAGGTCAGTGTCAGCATAGGCGTCGCAATACACCCGAACAATGCCACTACCTCCGAAGAGCTGTACAAATTTGCCGATATTGCGCTTTACCGCGCGAAAAAGCAGGGGCGTAAGCAGATGGTATTCTTCGAAGACGCAATGCAAAAGCAGTTTATGATGCGCTACAACGTCGAGGCCCTGTTACAGAACGCGCTGGAACTGAACCAGTTTGTCCTTCATTTCCAACCAGTATTCGAACCCCTACAACAACAACTCACCGGTTTCGAAGCCTTGATCCGTTGGCAGTCGGGAGGGGAGTTTCTAGACCCGGAGGAATTCATTCCTGTGGCCGAGGAAACCGGGCAAATCCTGGACATAGGTCGATGGGTAATCCGCAAAGCCATCGCGGAATTTGCTCAGTGGACGGCGCAAATGCCCGAGTCAGTGTCGCTGGCTATCAACCTGTCCGCGGTGCAATTGGGAGACGGCCAACTGGTCGGAATAATCAAGGAATCCCTGGATAAGGCGGAACTTTCTCCTTCACGGGTCGAATTCGAACTCACCGAAACCTCGTTCATCGAGCATTCGGACAAGCAGACGGAAGTAATCAGTGCCATTCACCAGATGGGTTGCAAACTGGCACTCGATGATTTCGGCACCGGATTTTCCTCGGTGTCGCATTTGCAAAACTTTCCCATCAGCACGGTAAAAATCGATAAGTCCCTGATGATGGCGCCCAAGGATAAAAAAGTCCTGGCACTGATTCGCGGGCTCACCATGATGCTGAAATCTCTGGATTTGAGTGTTGTTGCCGAAGGCATCGAAGACGAGGAGAGCCTGCAACTTTGTTGCGATCTCGAAATTGAAAAGGTGCAGGGCTTTCATTTCTCTGAAGCCTTATCGGCTGACGAAATCACCCGGCAGTATCTGCAGCCGATCAAGAAGATCGGCTAACAGCCAGACCAGCCTTTGGCCTGCTCATCTGTGCAGCAGGCTTTCATCGATCTCCAATTAATCCCGGTATATGATAAGGGGCCAATTCCCCTGTGCGCCGACTTGTTGCCCGTGCACATTAGCGTTTACACTGCTGTTGCAATTAACCGCCTGCCCAGGCACAACCACTGGAGATAAAAATGGAAATAGAAACCAAAGCGGTACATTCGGGCTACAAACCCGACCCCACAACCAACGCCGTGGCCGTACCTATATACCAGACCACCGCCTTTGCCTTCGACGATACCCAGCATGGTGCCGATCTGTTCGACCTGAAGGTCGCCGGCAACATCTACTCGCGGATCATGAACCCGACCAACGATGTGCTGGAACAGCGTATCGCTGATATGGAAGGCGGCGTTGCCGCGCTGGCGCTGGCTTCCGGGCAGGCCGCCACTACTTACGCGATTCAAACCATCACCGAGGCCGGAGACAACATCATCAGTATGTCGACGCTTTACGGCGGCACATACAACCTGTTCGCGCATACCTTCCCGCAAATGGGCATAGAAACCCGTTTTGTCGACCCGGACAAGCTGGAAGACATGGCAGCTTTGATCGATGATCGTACCAAGGCAGTGTTTTTCGAATCGCTGGGCAACCCGGCCGGCAACGTGATCGATATCGAGAAAGTAGTCGAAATTGCACATGCCCACGGCATTCCCGTAATCGTCGACAATACCGTGGCCTCGTCTTACCTGTGCCGCCCGATCGAATGGGGTGCAGACATAGTCGTACATTCGCTGACCAAGTATATCGGCGGCCATGGCACCATCATCGGCGGTATCATCGTCGACTCCAACAATTTCGACTGGGTCGCCAACAAGGAACGCTTTCGCCGCCTCAACGAGCCGGATGTGTCATACCACGGCGTTGTTTACACCGAAACCGGCTTACCGCCTTATATACTGCGCGCGCGCGTCGTGCCGCTGCGTAACATGGGTGCGGCGCTGGCACCTATGACCAGTTTCCTCGCGCTGCAGGGACTGGAAACCCTGCCGCTGCGTATGGACAGGATCTGCGACAATGCGCTTGCCGTAGCGAAACACTTGAAGGCGCATGCTGCGGTAGAGTGGGTGCGTTACGCCGGACTGGACGATAGCCCCTACAAGCCACTGGCCGACAAATACCTCGGCGGCCGGGCCTCGGGCATACTCACCTTCGGTATCAAGGGCGGTGTGGCCGCGGGCACGAAATTCATCGACGCGTTGCAACTGATCACCCGGCTGGTGAATATCGGCGATGCCAAGTCGCTGGCCTGTCATCCCGCTTCGACCACCCACCGGCAGTTATCCGAAGACGAGCTGGCTGCATCCGGTGTATCCAGTGATCTGGTTCGCCTTTCAATCGGCATAGAGAATATCGCTGACATTATTGCCGATATAGACCAGGCGCTGGACGCCGCCAGCTAGTCGAGGGATATGACCTGCCGGGTACAACCCGGCAGGTATCTCCGGAGAAGATTCATGGCAGAACAAAAAGCATTCGACCCGCGTGAAAAAGAAGCGCAGTTACAACGCGAATCCCAGGCCTGGGAAATCGGCCAGATCGAAACTGCCGCTGAAGGAGACATCCCGTTAATTGATGTTTCCGACTACTTCGCATCGCAAAACGACAGCGATCTGGACTGCGTCGCGCGGCAACTCGCCCGGGCTTGCAAAGAAGTCGGATTCTGGTCGATGCTGGGACATGGGTTTCCCGAGGAAATACTGGACAAGGCCTTTGTCGCGGCACGCCATTTTCACGAACTACCTGCGCAGCTCAAACAGGTCATGCTGATGGACCAGCCGCAGTGGCCGGTGGGGGGAGTCGGTTACATGCCGGTGAACAACCGTAAGCTTCCGGCGCGCAACAAGGGAAACCTGAATGAATCACTGGTCTTCAAACGCGATCACAGTGCCAGCCTGGAGGAGAATCACTGGCCAGCGGAGGAGGCCTTGCCGGGCTTTCGCAGAACCATCGAAAACTATATCTGTGAAATCGAGAAACTGGCCCTGCGCCTGCTGCCGATCTACGCGCGCGCACTGGAAATGGAGAAAGATTTTTTCGCCGCCGCCTTTACCCGGCCGCTGTATCGCATGCGCCTGACGCGCTACCCGGTGATCACGCAAAAAGCCGCAGACGAATTCGGCATCCCGCCGCACGTGGACACCACTTTTTTCACCATACTCGCGCAGAAAAGTCCCGGGCTGGTCATCTACAGCGAACAACGCCGCTGCTGGATCCACGCGCCTGTGCTGGAAAACGCGTTCATCGTCAATACCGGTGAATTATTGAAGCAGTGGAGTAACCATGAATTTATCAGCGTGAAGCATTTCGCCGACAACAATAGCGGCGACGAGCCGCGCTATTCGATTCCTTTCTTTTTTAACGCCAATGCGGATTACCCGATGGCATGCATACCCAGTTGTTGTAGCACTGACAATCCGGCGCGTTACCCGCCGATTTCCTACCTGGAAAGCCAGGCCATAGCGCAGGGCGAATAAACAGCCTGGATTAGCCTGAAACGCTATCAGGAAGAGATATACTGGCGCATTGCCTCGGCTTCGGCCTGGACTTCCATAATGCGACATTTCACCAGGTCACCGATGCTGATAAAGCCGGTCAGTTGATCACCCTTGAATACCGGCAAGTGACGTATGTTCCTGTCGGTCATCATCGCCATAGCCTGGTTGACGCTGTCGTCGGCCGAGCAGCGGATAATATCCGCAGTCATTAGCGCGGAAACCGCCACATCGTGCAAATCCGCACCATGTTGTCCCATTCCACCAACGATATCGCGCTCCGACAATATGCCGACAATATCGCCTTTGTCGTTTTCCACCAACAGAGCACCTATTTTATTCTGTGTCAGCATCTTCGCTGCCTCGGCTATGTTAGCGTCAGCCCTGATCTTGTAAATTTCCTGGGTTTTCCTCTGTAACAGCTCGCTTAGTTTCATTTTTGTCACCTTTCGGATTTAGCGAATAATTGCACAACGTCGCTTTCGACGCAGCAGATTACAGGCAGTATAGGGTAATTGTGATGGCGGAGAAATATACCGATTGGGTAGCACGGATCGACTGGCTATTCCGGTCGCAATTGGTGGATATCTTCGATAATTTTCACCGGCTGCGTTCGGTCTTCACCAATCGGGTTGCTATAGTCGAAGGCGATTTCACTCATTTCCTGTTTCAGGCCGATAAACAAATCCAGCAGTTCGGGATCAAAATGGCTGCCGCGACCACGCAGCATTAATTCTATGGCATTGTCGACCGACATTTCATCCTTGTACACGCGCTTGTGTATCAGCGCATCGAAGACATCGACGATCGCAACAATACGCGCACTAACCGGTATATCCTCCCCTCTCAATCCCAGGGGGTAGCCACTGCCATCCCATTTTTCGTGGTGGCCCATACAAATCTCTCTGGCCATCTGTACCAGCCCGGAACTCGAATTAGACAGGATTCGCCCACCAATTTCGGGGTGAAGTTTCATAATCTGGAATTCGCTTTCGGTGAGCTTTCCCGGTTTCTTCAGTATGTGATCGGGGATGCCGATCTTTCCTATGTCGTGCATAGGCGCGGCAATACGTATTTCCTCGGCGTCGGCATCGCCCCAACCCAGGTGCTTTGCCATGAGTTCGCTGTACAGGCCCAGGCGGCGGATATGCGACCCGGTTTCACCATCATCGCGACTATCCGCGGCACACACCAGACGCAAGGCTATTTCCTCTTCCCTCGCCCTGATTTCTCGGGTTTGCTTCCTCACCGCTTCCTGCAAAATATTCTTCATCAACACGCCCTCGCGGCCAATCTGCAAAAAGTTGTGGTTTAACTGGTAACTTTCATCCTGAATTTCGATAAACAGCAGTTTGTGCCCCTGCCAGTTCAGCGCGATCGCTTCCAGCGGCACTTCCTCACCCGCATTATTCAATTCCACCCATGGGCCGGAGCGTATGCGTTTCCCATTTTTCGGGTCAGACCAGATATCATCCGCATCGATAAGAAAGTTCTCCACAAAGGGAAATTTTTCCTGCGGATATAAAGGTTCGGTCGCGCTAAAGGATTCAGGGTAGATTTCAGAAAAACGCTGAGCCACCGGCTTGAGCAATTGAAAACCACCTTCGGCGACCGCCACAAAAGCCATCATGTTGAGGCTTTCGAAAAAATCAAACTGGGTCTCGGCAAAAGGCCCAAGCGCCTGTTCACGGTTTTTGACCTGTTGTTGCAACAACCGCAATTCATTGGCTTTCTGACGCGCAGTGGCCTCCCACTCCATGTCCTCGGTCTTGTCGACGAGTATGATCCAGCTACAATTGCTGTCTTTGAACAAATGCACATCGATGATGCAGGAATCATTGACCTGATAGGCTGCGATAAGCTCGTAATCGGTTTTTAAAGGCAGGTAACCGGCGAGAAACAGGGCATCGTCCTCGATATTGCTACCCGGCTTCCAGTCGGGCAAAGCCATAGCCTGCAGGTCGCCACCACTCTTTAGCAGGCGCGCCTCGGCGTCGATAGCGAGGTAGGCAAATCGATTCTCCCTGAGGGTTAATTGCAGTATCTTGTCGACTACATTTTCGGGGTATTCGTTATTCATTTTGCCGCTTCCGATAAAGCCAGGCCGGCGAGCAATTCGAAGGCTTCTTCGACATTTTCGCTGTTTTTCGCACTGGTCTGGATTATTTGCATACCACCAGCCTCCAGTTGCTCCAACTTGCGCTGATCGATATTCCAGTCAGATTTAAGATCGAGTTTATTGACGATCAAAATCACCGGCACTTCGCCCACCTCGGTTTGTAGCCTGCTCTGCAAATCCAGCGCAATTTTCAGGGTTTCCGCACGTGTGCCGTCGGCTACCAGCAAGGCT
>CAXBMV010000106.1:0-8183 GCA_963976575.1 uncultured Gammaproteobacteria bacterium
TTCCGATGTATGGACTCCTACCTCTAACGAGGCTAAGTTGAGTTTTGACGAAACGACCTAACGGAGTCCATACATGTATAAAGATAACCTGTTTGCCATCGATCTTTCAAAACATTCTTTCCAGGGCTGTCTGCTGGATAAATATCACCATGAATGTTTTAACCGCAATTTTACTCGAGCCAAACTGATCGAATGGCTGTCCCGGCAACAGCCGCTGACCGTCGCCATGGAAGCCTGTGGCTCAGCCCACCACTGGGCACGTCTGGTCAAGCGCATGGGGCACCATCCATTGCTGGTACCCACTCGTTCGGTTACGGCCTATCGTCAGGGTCATAAAACGGATGCCTCCGATGCCCGTGCCATCGGCATTGCGGCGCGCCAGCCGAAGGTTAAGTTCGTTGCTCCGAAAACCCTCGAGCAGCAAGGGATGCAGGGAATTGAACGTATCCGCGAGCATCTCAGCGATCATCTGACCGCGACCAGTAACCTGATCCGTGGCTTACTTAATGAGTTCGGACTACCTATGCCCAAAGGGATTAGTGCCTTTAAACGGGGCGTGATCGAGATCCTGGAGGATGCCGAGAACGATGTCCCCATGGAATTACGCCTGCAACTCATCGAATCATGGGCCTATTACCAGGATCTGGAAGCTCGACTGGCAACGGCTACCCGAGCCAGGGATCAGGTCATTGCGCAACATGAAGTTTGCCAGCAGTTGATGCATTTGCAGGGGGTGGGTCCGGTGAATTCACTTGGGCTGTATCTGGCCCTGGGGGATCGTGGTAGCAGCTTTAATCAAGGTAGGGAGGCATCCACCTGTATCGGGGTGACACCAAAACAACACAGTACCGGCGGTGAAGTCACGTTGCTCGGAATCTCCAAACAATGTGCCAACAAACGATTACGATCGACCCTCGTTCAGGGAGCCCGGGCGGTGATCAATGTATTGAAAAAGCGGGATCCCAAAAATGGCCTTGAAGTCTGGCTGAAAGGGGTAATGGTACGCCGTGGGGAAGGTCGTGCGGCGGTGGCGCTGGCCAACAAAACAGTTCGATTGGCCTGGGCCATGCTGCACTACGGTGACGATTTTAAATTACACCCCGATATGGCGTAGCCATCTCGAGGTGAAATAGCGTTTCAACTCTAGAATGCGAATTAACGGGTTAGACCAACCGACGAGTGCCTGTTCATCCCAAGAGCTCCAGTAGCTGTGGTTCCGATGAGGCCGTCGGTGCGAATACATCAAGGGCCGGGGGTCGCTCCCCAATCAATGCCCGAATATACGCATGCATCTACCACAGTTCACTCAACTCTAGAGTTGCAAACCGGTAGGAGTCCATATACGGGATGACGTTCCTTTACCTTTATACAGCATGCTTTCCGTGGCAACGCTTCGCGTCGATTCCGGGATGACGATTCAAAACTTAAGGATTTTGAATCCCGTAGATTGTTTAAAGGTTTGGTTTGTATTCAATCGCAAGCCCTTTCCCGTGCTCTCGAATTCCGCGGACCCAGACAGGCATTAACCGCTCCGATATGCCTGTTACGCCTCGATTCAGCTAATAACGCAAAGCCTGACGGTTCAAGCAAGAGGGACAAAACAGCCATTATTAGATATCAAATATATTTGATATCTAATAATGGCTGTGATTAACTCGCCCTCTAGTTTAGTGAGCGGGCAGGTTAGGCAAGGATTTGTCGCCCGGGTTGGCTGGATTCCGAACATGAAAGGCCACCTGGGGAATAAATAGACCGCAGTAACTTACATTTGAGGAAATGGCTAATGGGCACAAAAATCGACAATGATCAATTAAAAGCAGGACTGGCTAAGTCGGGTATCTCTCGACGAGAATTCATGGCTGCGGCCGCTGTGGCAGGGATGGCTACAGCCTCTCCACGCCTGTTCGCTCAAAGCAAGCCGCTGAATTTTGTTTCTTATGGCGGCTCTTATGGTAAAGCCGTCAATAACCACCTGGTGAAACCATTCGAAAGCGCCTCCGGGATGACTGTTGAGCAGGGAATCAACACCAAGTTGGCGCCGATAAAAATCCAGGTGTTGTCGAATAATGTGCAATGGGATCTAGCCGAGCTGGCCGGTGGAGACTTCCTCGCGGGCGTGCGCGAAGGCCTGTTCGAGCCTGTCGATACCAGCATTGTGAAACTGGACAAGGTTCCCGAATTTGCCAAACACGAATTTGGTATCCAATACGCCCTGTTCCTTTCCGGAATCGGCTACGACAAGCGCGTTATCAGCGATGCCGATGCACCAAAAACCTGGACTGAAGTCTACGACACAAAACGCTACAAAGGTTTTCGAGGTATATCCAAGCATATTTCCGATACATCAACACTGGAATCCGCGCTGATGGCTGCCGGCGTACCGATCGATGAACTTTATCCGCTTGATGTTGAAATGGCCTTCGAAAGCCTGCGCAAGTTAGGGCTGGATAATATCTTCTGGTACGAATCCAATCAGGAACCGGTTAATTTTCTGACACAGCAACTGGGGCCGATTTCAAATATTGCCAGCGGCAGAATGGCAATTGCTAACCGAAAAGGTGCGCAAATTGGATTTGTCTATAACCAGTTGCAACTGAATGGTGATTACCTGGTAGTCCCGAAAGGCGCGAAGAATAAAGACGAGGCCTTTGCGCTGATGAATTTTATTCTCAACGATGATCAGGCGGCGGTTAACTGGATGACGGAAACCACCTATACCATTTCAAACGAGCATGCCGTGTCTGCCATGCCACAGGAAATTGCCGATCTGCTTCCTACCAGCCCAACCATGAAAGGAAAATATTTCCAGAAGGATTTTGACTGGTGGGGTGAAAACCTGAATGAAACAGTGGTACGTTTCCATCAATTTATTGCTGGCTAGGAATCGACATAAACATGGATGAACTTTCAGACCAAACAATTCTAGCGCCGCCTTCGATGGTGGACCTCGTGCACTCGAGATTAAGACAACAGATTAGTACGGGAACGCTTAAGGGACAGCTGAAAATTGCAGACCTCGCAAGTGGCTTCCAGGTGAGCTCTCTACCAGTCAGGGAAGCCCTGCGCAGGTTGGAGGCCGAAGGCCTGGTTCGCTTCAACAAACGCCGGGTCACTGTAACCGAGCTTTCTGTAGAAGGACTCAGGGAATTGTTTGCCATTCGCTTGGCACTGGAACCCATGTTGCTCGAGGGTTGTGTAGCCGATCTTTCGAAGGACAAGCCGGCTCTTGATGCACTTCGAAAAGTTATGCAAGCCATGGACGAGGAAGACA
Organism: uncultured Gammaproteobacteria bacterium; assembly: GCA_963976575.1. Classification (GTDB taxonomy): domain Bacteria; phylum Pseudomonadota; class Gammaproteobacteria. The sequence continues at coordinate 3,272 of CAXBMV010000106.1, forward strand.
TAAGCTTCAGCGGGTGGATGGAAGCTAATCGTATTTTCCATCAAAGCATGTATGCGAATACTACTCAGCAACACTTGCGCAGTATTGTGCTGACTTCATGGACGGCCGTGGAACCATACCTGCGAATTTATGTAAACGAAGCCACTGTTCTCGGAGATGCGCAAGACGAACACCGACAGCTTTTACGGCTGATCGAATCCGGAGATGGTCCCGGGGCAGCAAAATTATTGGCCCTGCATTTAACCAATACGCTTTTAGCCACTGAAAAGCATTTGTTGACTGATGCTAAAGCGAGCAAGGCATAAACAGGCTCAAAATTAATAGCCAGATGAGATCGAGTGACTGCAAATAAGTTGCATGATGCGGGTGCTTGTTTTCCTGGGTATCAAACAATACAAGCCGGCCCGCTAGTCGGGCCCAAAGACTAACCTGAATCAAACGGGCAAGGTAGCGTGATGAAAACTGCAGAGGCGCAATCGAAAATATCAAATCTAGTTCAATCAAAATATGACCATCTGGTTACTGCCGATGGCATGGTGCACCGATCGCTTTTTACCGATCCGGCCATTTTCGAAGATGAAATGAAGCAGATATTTGGCGGCACCTGGGTGTTTCTGTTACACGAAAGTGAAATCCCGCAGGTGAATGATTTCAAGTGTGTGAACATTGGAAGGCGACCATTGATCGTTTCCAGAAGCAGTGATGGAGTCATCAGAGGCATGATGAACAGATGCACTCACAGGGGTGCAACCATTTGTCCCTACGAACAGGGAAATGCAAAGCGTTTCAGCTGTCCTTACCATGGTTGGACATTCGGCAATAACGGCGATTTGATCGGTGTAACCTTCCCCAAAGGTTATAGAAAAGGGTTCGATAAAGCGGCCCATAATCTCGGTAAATTACCCTGCGTGGATTCTTATCGCGGCTATGTATTTGGTTCGTTAAATGCCGACGTGGAACCCCTCGAAGCATGGCTGGGCGCGTCTCGGGAAATGATCGACTGGTCGGTGGATAATCTTGCCACCGACAAGGCCAGAGTAGTGAAATCCGGTAGCATGGTATTCAACGCCAACTGGAAGCTGCAAAGCGATAACAATGGCGATATGTATCACGTGCCGGCTACTCATAAGTCTGTCGCAACCATGACACAGCTACGTCACGGTTCGGGCAAGGCGCTGGACCATTTTGACGGCGACGATTCGGAAATGTACGTCAAGTACTATGGCAATGGCCACAAACTAATCGACCAAACGCCTGCGATCGATTCTGCCTGGGATCGTGCCAGACCTGTGCCGGGACGGGAGACTTATTCACGCGCGCTCGAAGAGCGCCTGGGCGAAGTGGAAGCCAGGAAATATCTCGAGTTGACCGGGCGCGCAGGCATTAATCTTGTTCTATTCCCCAATATGATTATTGCCGGAGCAGGGTCATTCAACGTCTACGAGCCGGTGTCAGTGAATCAAACCATAGTGCATTCCTACGATGTAGTTCTCGACGATGCCCCCGACGAAGTGAACGCACTCAAGAGCCGCTTCAAGGAGGACTTCTCCGGGTTTGGGTATCGTGATGACAATGAAATTTTCGAACGCATACAGCACGCCTTGACGACCATTCCTGAAATGGAGTGGCTGGATTTCAGCAAGGGCCTGGGAACCGACAGAGAAATCTTCGAAGAGAATGGGGTGGTTAAGGGGGCCGTATCGGACGAGACCGGAATTCGGGGTACCTATAATTTCTGGAAAGAAATAATGAGCAGGGATGTCGTTCCCCGGGTAGTTCAGAAATAGAAATCGATCGAATCAGGACTGGACATGAAAATATTAGAATCGGCAAACAGTATTGCAGTTGATTATGTCAATGACTCTCTATACGAGCACCTCGCCAATTTTGTAGAGCAAATTGAGCGGGACTGCGAAATTGCAGATACCTTACCCGAAAGCGATATCTTGAAACTACTCTACCTGGAATCTCGATTGCTCGATGAAAAACACTTCGAACAATGGATGGCATTGTTTTCTGATGAACTCGTTTACTGGGTGCCGATGATTTTTGGCACGCAGAATCCAAAATTCGAATCATCGATTTATCTCGATGACCGCAGGCGACTGGGTGACAGGGTGGGCGCCATTTTAACCGGGGCCTTGCATGCGCAAACACCGCCGTCCAGAACCAGGCGAATGTTAACCAATATCGAACAGCACAATATCTCCGACGACGAAATTCGCATCCGTGCGAATCTTGTTATCTGGGAGTACAGAAAGCATGAAACTCGAAGCTATCCCGGTACACAGGAATACGAGATTGTACGGGAGTCCGGGAAGTTGAAAATCAGGACAAAAGTGGTCAGGTTGTTGAATTCAGATTCGCCGCAAGGGAACTACAGTTTTATTTTGTAGTTCCTGGTGCCGGGTGCAAAACAATAATAATGACGCATTTTCAAGTTTTACTCACATTCAAATGATTCGTACTGAAGCGGTTAAGTCCAACTATGCATAGTGAAAGTAAGGGAGGTCGATGGTTTAATCTGTTCTGGTTGTTACCCGTTCTGCTGCTCTATGCGGTGGGACTGATTTTCCCGCTCTCCATCACCGTGCAGCGAGCTATCGAACATGGCCTTCAAGGATGGGGGAAGTTGTTTTCCAACTCTCTTTTTACTGGAGCGGCGAGCAACACGCTATATGATAGCTCGCTGATTATGGTTGTTTCGGTTGTGCTGGCCTATTCGGTTGCCGCTGCAATCTGGCGCAGTGGCCCGATGACCAGAACCGTGCTGATTGCGATTGTCGTCATCACTTTCTGGCTAACCGTCCTCGTCAAGATCGTGGCCTTCAATTCACTGTTACGCGACAACGGTGTCATCAATACCCTGCTCATCCATTTTGGATTTATCGATACGCCCATCCGCATGTTCCCCGGACGAGTGGCGATGATAGTCGGCATGATCCAGTTCGCCTTGCCCTTTGCTATTTTCCCCATTCTTGGTGTCATGCTGAAGCTGGATCGGCAGCTGGAAAAGGCGGCTGAAAGTCTTGGGGGCTCCCGTATCAGCGTGTTTATACATGTGACCTTGCCATTAACCTTGCCCGGCATCATTGCCTCGGCATTACTGGTTTTCGTTATCTGCACCGGATTCTATGTCATTCCGGCTACGCTGGGCGCGCCGCGAGATCAATTGCTGGCGAATATTGTTGCCCTGTACGCACTCGAACTACTGGATTTTAAAACCGCCTCTTCCATAGGGGTGATACTGATTATTCTGGTTGGCTTCCTCACCGTGCTCTATCAGCGTGCCGAGAGTAAAGTGAAATGAATAAAGACAAACCGCCTCTTGCCGAATTGAAGGCCAAGGCCAAGAACGGAACTGGAACCACGGCTAAACCGAGGAAAGACCGATTTCAAAACCTGCCCTGGGCATTGTTACTGGCCATGCCGGCGCTGGTATTCCTGATACTTCCGGTTTTGCCGGTGGTGCCTATGTCTTTCACCGCCGGACATATCATTGAATTCCCGCCATCCGAATGGGGCTTGTCTGCCTACAGAGAAGTGATACAGGATGTGGAGTGGCGAGATTCCATACTGCTATCACTGAAGGTGTCTGCGCTGGCAATACTATTCGCGGTAACCAGTGCTACTCTGGCTGCGATCGGCCTGAGTCGACTTAGGTTTGCCGGTGAAGGAATTTTTACCGCATTGATACTGGTGCCATTGGCGATGCCGGTCGTGGTACTGGCGCTGGGTTCTTTTCAGTTTTTTATCCAGCTGGGCTGGAATGGCACGATCCTGGGCCTGGCGATTGCGCATGGCGTCCTCGGCGTGCCCTATGCTTTTCTAACCGTTCGCGCGGCCCTGTTGAAACTGGACCCATCGCTCATTCGTGCCGCCGTCAGCCTGGGTGCAGGACCATTTTCGGTACTCCGTTGGGTATATCTTCCGGCAATATTCCCGGCCATTTTATCGGGCGCACTGCTTGTATTTATCGTGTCCTTCGACGAAGTGGTTATCGCCTTGTTTCTCTCCGGACCCCAGACCATAACCTTCCCGGTCAAATTGTTTACCGAGGTCCAGTTTAATCTGTCGCCGGGCATTATGGCGGTATCTACCCTGTTGCTCGGTTTTGTCGTGCTACTTGTTGTCGTGGTAGTTAGTGTTTTTGGTGCGCGCAGAGTGTTGAATTTAAAGGTAGGAAAATAGGTTTATGTCAAACGTGCAAAACATAAAGATGAGCGAAAGCAATTTATCTGAATCGATTTCCCTGCAAAGGGTTTCAGCTAGTTCGGGTAAGAGCATCAAGGTGGAAAACGTTGAAAAATTTTACGGTGAACTGCAAGTATTGAAGGGCGTTAGCTTTACATTGGAGGAGGGTGAGTTCCTTACCTTACTGGGCCCGAGTGGCTCTGGAAAGTCTACCACGCTCGGGATTATCTCCGGTTTCATTGATGCCGATAAAGGAGATATAAAAATCGATGGGCATTCCGTGATTGGGACGCCCCCCAGGCATAGAAACCTGGGAATTGTATTTCAGAATTACGCGTTGTTCCCGCATTTAACTGTTTCAGAAAACATCGGATTTGGCCTCAGAATGAGGAAGGTCGATAAAGCCAGTCGGAAAAGCCAGAGCTATGAAATGCTGGGTAAAGTTGGCCTTGAAGGTCTGGGTGAGCGGAAGCCAGGAGAACTGTCTGGAGGTCAACAGCAACGTGTGGCGCTGGCGCGAGCATTAATTATTAATCCAGCTGCGCTGTTGCTTGATGAACCACTGGGCGCACTGGACAGACGTCTGCGTCAGCAGGTTGAGTTAGAGATCAAGGGGATTCAAAAGGAAACAGGCGTATCTGTTTTGCACGTCACCCATGACCAGGAGGAGGCAATGGTCATGTCGGATCGCCTCGCGGTGATGAATCATGGGCTGATC
>CAXBMV010000107.1:0-8180 GCA_963976575.1 uncultured Gammaproteobacteria bacterium
GCCACCATCACAAGCAGAAAGCCTGCCAGTTTTTTTACTATTGCTTGACGGGTTTTTATCATGTGGATTGCCTTCGATTGTTTGCCGGTTGGTTTAACAACATAGTGTCGAACCAATGTTGTAAATGGACAGAGATTATTGACCTTGAGATTTATCCTTGCACTCCCTGCGAATAAAGGTACTGATTTCGGCTGGCTCTGCGAAGACAATCTGTGCCCGGTCTCCGCGCATACCCTTGCCGAGGAACACCGGCCGTCCTGCCAATGGACCGTCGACACTGGAGTCTGTTTTGAAGCGTAAATTGAACTCCCAGTAGGTCAGCGATTTACCCGTGGCAAATTTTATGGTGTAGGCATCGGGGCAGTATTGAATGGCTGTCACCTGCTGTGCTGCCGGCGCCTGACTAAGGTTAGCCAGACCAGGTCCGGCGGCCGGGGTACTGGCGGACGCCTGCCTGGTTTTTAAAAAGGCAATCAAATCCTGACGTATGTTCTGCTCGGTCACCGGGTTGATGCGCATACTGGTTCCGGGAATCAGGGTTTCAGGATCACTCAGCCATTTATCCAGCATTTCTTCTGACCAGGTGATACCCGATTCATTTAATTCTCTGGAGTACCGACTAAAGCCGGCAGATGTGCCCGCTTTCCGACCAACCACACCCGCCAGGCTGGGTCCGGTTCTGTGATATCCGGGCTCGACGGTATGACAGGCGGCGCAGAGTTTGAAAGCTTGCGCGCCACGCTCGATATCGCCGGCCGCGTGTAGCGCGGGAACCATTGCAAACCAAACAAAACCGCCAATGGTAAGTTGCTTAAGCATAATGAACCTCCGTAAGTAAACAGGCTGATTGCCCGCTGTGTGCGCTTTTTAATGTCATTTCAGCCTGGCTTTTTCTCGGTTGGAAAATGCTGCTGAATCGTTTTGATTACCGCAGGACTGTCCCATTCGACCGGTCCTACTATGCGACCAATTTCCTCACCCGACGGGTTGATTAACAGGGTTGTCGGTATTCCCACTATGCTCAGTTTCGGGTTTATGCTCATTGCGGGGTCTACGAAAATAGACAGGTGGGTAAGCTTCATCTCATCATAAAACTCGCGTATCACTTTGAGTCCTGCCTGATCTATCGATAGGGCTACAACTTCGAAGTCAACCCCGCCCAGGCGCGCCTGTAGTCGATCCAGAGCGGGCATTTCTTCACGGCAGGGAAGGCACCAGGTTGCCCAGACGTTAAGTAAAATCAGCTTCCCGTGGAATTGCGTGAAATCGGTAGCGCGACCGCCGCCATTGTAGAAATTGAGTTCTGGTAATGGCCGTGGTCGGGCAAGCTCCATGAAACTGAATTCGGCATTACTGCTGGCATTGGTAACGCCAGCAGTATCCGTCTCCTCAGTTGTATTAGTTTGCCAGGGTAATGCGGCGACAATTTGTTCTTTGAATTCAAAGATTGTGATCGCTGCCAGCACTAGCGTAGCGAAGGTGAGTGCCGGAATATTCGAGGCTGGGTTACGCATGGCCTGTTAGCAAGATTGCTCTGCCGATTTCATGCAAACAGCCTGGGGCTTCCAGTGGCTGTAAGGTCAAGATCTGTTTGCCAGGGATTGTAGCTTTACTGCGGATTTTTTTTGACGATAAATTCTGACCAGTAAATAGACGAATCGATGGGTGAAGAGGTTAATGCCAGCAATAACTAAATCGGTATACTGGGCCGGGCAAAGCGATATGAAGCGAGATAAATGATCAGTAATAACGAGCAAAAGATAAAAAATGACCCCTTGTTCCAGCCTTTGAAGATTGGGCATTTGACCTTGAAAAATCGCATCATGAGTACCAGCCATGCCAGTGGCATGGATGACGAGGCCATGCCGGCAGAGCGCTACCAGCGCTACCACGAAGAAAAGGCCAAGGGGGGGCTGGCGCTGACCATGTTTGGCGGCTCTTCCAATGTCGCGCCGGATTCTCCTTCCACCTTCAGGCAATTGCGCGTCGATGACGACCGCGTGATTCCCTATTTCCAGCAATTCTCCGAACGCATTCATGCGCAGGGTGCGGCGCTGATGTGCCAGATTACCCACCTCGGACGTCGCGGTGACCCAACCGCGGATAACTGGTTGCCGACGCTGGCGCCCAGCCCGATGCGCGAAACCCTGCACCGCGGTATCCCCCGCGAAATTGACGAAGACGATATCCAGCGCATCGTCAAATGCTTTGGCCAGGCCGCGCGGCGCTGCTACGAGGGCGGCCTCGATGGCCTCGAAACCCACGCCGGTGCGCATTTGATCGGACAGTTTTTTTCCCCCGATATCAATCGGCGCACCGACAAGTACGGCGGTAGCCTGGAGAATCGCGCGCGTTTTGCTCTGATGGTGCACGAAGAGATCCGCAAAAATGTCGGCGATAATTTCCTCGTTGGCATGCGCATGTCTGTGTATGAAGATCGTGGTGGCCTGTCTGCGGAAGACGCGCTCAAGATTGCGCAATTGATGGAGCGTGAAGGTGCCATCGATTTTCTCAACTGCGTTTCCGGACGCATGGATACCGAGCTGGCGTTGGCCGAGAAAAACATGCCCGGCATGACCCAGCCATTGGCGCCATTTCTGCCGCAGGTCGCTGCAGTGAAAAGAGAAATTTCGCTGCCGGTATTCCACGCCGCGCGCATCACCGATGTAGCGACCGCGCGCTACGCGATACGCGAAGGCCTGCTCGACATGGTGGCGATGACGCGCGCGCACATCGCCGACCCGCAAATCGTCAACAAGATTATGCGCGGTGAGGAAGACCGCATTCGCCCCTGTTTCGGTGCCTCGCACTGCATGCACAAGAAACCGTCCTGCATCCACAACCCCGCCTCGGGTCGCGAAACCGTTTTGTCGCAGGTGATCGAACCGACCCAGGGAGAAAGCAAGCATGTAGTCGTGGTTGGCGGCGGCCCCGCCGGTATGGAAGCCGCGCGCGTAGCCGCGGAAAGAGGGCACCGGGTAACATTGCTGGAAGCCACTCCACAACTGGGAGGGCAGCTGTTGCTGGCCGCACGCGCCGGTTGGCGTCGCGACATGATTACCATCGTCGACTGGCGTGTTGCCGAACTGGACAAGCTTGCTGTGCAGGTGCATTGCAATAACTATGCGGATGGCGCCGATGTGCTCGCGCTAGCCCCCGATGTGGTCATAGTCGCCAGTGGCGGCCTGCCCAATTTCGGCGAGCTGGAGGGCGAGGAGTATTGCAACAGCGTCTGGGATCTACTCGGTGGTGACGTGAAGCCGGCCAAACAGCTGCTGGTTTACGACGGCAGGGGTCGCCACGAGGCCCTGTCCTGTGCCGAGCAGCTGGCTGCGGACGGTGCGCAGGTAACCCTGGTGACCATAGATGGCAGCATAGGCGAGGACCTCGGTTATGCCGAACGTCCGGTGCATCGCAAGCAGCTATATCAATATGGTGTTGCTGTGCATTTCGATCTGATGTTGCTGAGCGTGCGACCTGCTGGCGATCGGTTAGTCGCGACTTTTCGCAATGATTTGACCGATGAGCGCCAGGAAATCGAAACCGATCAGGTGGTGGTGGAGCGGGGCACGTCTCCAGTGGACGAAGTCTTCCAGGAACTGAAGGCAGGCTCGGCAAACCGGGGTGTGACCGATATCGATGCGCTGATCAATGCCAGACCCCAGCCAACAGGTAGTGACGGCGACTATTTGCTTTATCGAATCGGTGATGCGGTGAGTAGCCGTTCGCTGCATGCGGCATTACTGGATGCATTTCGAATCGCGGTCGCGCTCTAGGCAATTGTTGATTCGGCCAGGCTGAATTTAGTCTCCCGGGCTGTCGATTTGCTGCCGGGCAACTTCTACGATCAGGCGCCGCATCCACTGGTGTGCGGGGCTATTCTGTAATAGCGGACTCCAGGCCATGGTCAATGTGATCGGTGGTATCTCGAAGGGTGGCAGCTCGACCAGCACGCGCGGGTTATGCGCCTGTAATTTTGCCGCCCTCGCCGGAATGGTGACGATCAGGTCATTCTGCTCGGCCATCAGCATGGCCGCCTGATAGTGCCGGGTGAACACGGTAATGCGGCGCTGTCGACCGATGCGGGTGAGTGCCTCGTCGACCCAGCCCAGTCTTTGTACGTCGTCGGGGTTCATGCCGACACCGACACCCATGCCGGTTTTGCTTACCCAGACGTGCTGCGCCTGCAGGTAAGTCTCCAGCGTGAAATTATCGCGGATCGGGTTATTCGCACTGAACAGGCAGGCGAAGTCATCCTGCCAGATGGTTTGCTGGTGAAACGACTGCGGGATCGAATCAAAGCGATTGATGACCATGTCGACCTTGCCCTGCTCGACGTCGAGAAAACTGACATCGCTGGGCGTCATGATATCGAGCTTGATTCCCGGGGCATCCTCGCGCAGCCGATGCAGCACGTGAGGAAATATCGTCGATTCTGCATAGTCGGTCGCCATGATGCGGAAAAAGCGTTCGTCGTTGGCCGCATCGAAGGCCGATTGCGGCTGCACTGCCTTGTCGATATTGGCGAGCACGTCGCGAATCAGAGGCTGCAACTGCAGCGCCCTCTCGGTCGGCGTCATGCCATCGCTGGTGCGCACCAGCAAGGGGTCGTCGAATAGCTGGCGCAAGCGGTTGAGTCCATTACTCAGCGCCGGCTGACTCAGGCTCAGCTGGCTGGCGGCGCGGGTGACATTTCTTTCGCGTAGCAATACATCGAAGTACTGCAGCAGGTTCAAATCGATTCGCCCGTTATGCATTGTTTTTCCAGACCATTATTGATTCGGTGAATAGTAAGTATAATTATCATTTATTTCAATTATAAGCCTCAAAAAACTAGTATTGGATTTCGACTTTTCCGAAGAGCTCAAGAGGCCTTGCCATGACCCAATACAAAAAAGATATCGCTGACGTCGCCGCGCTATGCGGTGCCCAGGGAGATAGCTGGAACGCGATCAACCCCGAATCGGTGGCGCGTATGCGCAGCCAGAATCGTTTTAAAACCGGCCTCAATATCGCAAGTTATACCGCCGCCATCATGCGTGAAGACATGGCCGCCTACGATGGAGATTCATCGAAGTACACCCAGTCACTGGGTTGCTGGCATGGTTTTATCGCGCAGCAGAAAATGATCGCGATCAAGAAGCATCAGGGAACCACCAAGGGTTCCTATATCTACCTGTCGGGCTGGATGATCGCTGCGTTGCGCTCCGAGTTCGGTCCATTGCCGGATCAGTCGATGCACGAAAAAACCACGGTTCCGGAACTGATCGAAGAAATTTACACCTACCTGCGCCAGGCCGACGCACGCGAACTGTCGGGCCTGTTCCGCGAACTCGATGCCGCTAGAGTTGCCGGTGACAGCGTCAAGGAAAAAGGTATTCAAAACCAGATCGATAATCACGAGACCCACGTAGTGCCGATCATCGCCGACATCGATGCCGGTTTTGGCAACGAAGAAGCGACCTACCTGCTGGCAAAGAAAATTATCGAAGCCGGCGCCTGCTGCATCCAGATAGAAAACCAGGTCTCTGACGTGAAGCAATGCGGTCATCAGGATGGCAAGGTCACGGTTCCACACGCCGATTTCATCGCCAAGATCAACGCGGTACGCTACGCCTTCCTCGAGCTGGGAATCGATGATGGTATTATCGTCGCGCGCACCGATTCGCTGGGTGCGGGCCTGACCAAGCAGATCGCTTTCCTCGAAACCACGCCGGTTAATTCCACTGATGATATCGAAGAAGGTGATCTGGTCATCAAGCAGGACGGTCAACTGGTGAAGCCGGTGCGTCTGCCCAATGGTCTGGTACGTTTCAAGGCCGGTAGCGGCGAAGATCGCTGTGTACTCGACGGCATCACCGCGCTGCGCAATGGCGCTGATATGCTCTGGATCGAAACCGAAAAGCCACACCTGGATCAAATTGGAGGCATGATTAACCGTATTCGCGAAGTCATCCCCAATGCCAAGCTGCTGTATAACAACAGCCCCTCGTTCAACTGGACGCTGAACTTCCGCCAGCAGGTATTCGATGCCTGGACTGAACAGGGCAAGGATGTCTCCGCCTATAAGCGCGATGATTTGATGAGTGTCGACTACGACGACAGCGAGCTGGGTAAGGACGCGGACGACAGGATTCGCAGCTTCCAGGCCGATGCCGCGCGCCAGGCGGGAGTTTTCCATCACTTGATTACTCTGCCGACCTACCATACGGCCGCCCTTTCTACCGATACCCTGGCCAAGGATTACTTCGGCGACGAAGGCATGCTGGGTTATGTGTCCAAGGTACAGCGCGAGGAAATTCGTCTCGGCGTGGCTTGCGTGAAACACCAGAACATGGCTGGATCCGACATGGGCGACGATCACAAGGAATACTTTTCCGGCGCCCAGGCACTGAAGGCCTCGGGTAAGGACAACACCATGAATCAGTTCTAGAAGTACATTCCATCAATAGAGAAGGGCGGACTGGATTCCGCCCTTTTTTTTGTTCGGCTATAAATCATCTCGGGTTAGAATGGGCGTCTTTCGTCCAAAAGGGCGAGGATGTCATCCATAGTGCCTGTCGGATTTTCACCGGCAACCAGGGAGTAAACCAGTGAGCGACCATAGCTACCGTTTCAACCACGCGATCACGCGCCTGCCCGCCACCAGTATCGTCAATGGCCTGCGCGCCGAAGACATCGGTGACCCCGATCATGCGCAAATGCTGAAGGACCACGCGCATTACGTCGCCACCCTGCGCGAGGCCGGTGCGCAGGTTACCGAACTGGCTGCGCTGGACGCTTTCCCGGATTCGGTGTTTGTCGAGGACGTCGCCCTGTGTCTGCGCGAGGCTGCAATACTGATGCGACCGGGTGCCGCCTCGCGCGCCGGGGAAGTGGCCGGGATGGCGCCTGTGCTGCGTGATTTTTATGAGCAGGTATTTGAAATTGAAGGGCCGGGACATATCGAAGGCGGCGACATACTGACTACCTCTCAGGAAATCCTGGTAGGTCGATCCGAACGCAGCGATAGCGCAGGTATCGCCGAGCTGGCCGGGATAGTGGCGCAGTGGGGGTATACGGTACGCGAAGTGACAACACCCGAGGGCGTGCTGCATTTCAAAACCGATTGTTCGCTGCTGGACGCCGACACCATGCTCGCGACCAAGCGGCTGGATGCTTCCGGGTGCTTCAAAAATTATCGCGTAATACACACCAGCGACGGCGAGGAAGCCGCGGCAAACTCGATTCGCTATAACGACTTCGTGATCATGCCGGCCGGATTTCCCCGCACCCGCGATAGCCTGCTACAGGCGGGTTATGAAGTACGAGAAATCAACAATAGCGAATGCGCGAAACTCGACGGTGGCATGTCCTGCCTGTCGCTGCGTTTTCAGCTCTAACCCCCCGGCAAGCCTTTATGACGAATCAACAATTGATGAAACCAGCGAATACGCCAGGGCTTTTTATACTGCCGCTGTGGTTGCTGCTGTTGGCGCTGTTCCTGCCCACGGCAGAAGCACAAACGGCTGGCATTCAGGGTACGGGTAGCGAAGCTGAACCGGCGGCACAATCCCAGCAGGCCCAGCTAATACGACGGCTGCAACAAATCAGGACTGTGCTGGACTCCAAGCGCGAACAACTACGCGCACTGGTGGAGCAGATAGGTACTGCCAACGATGTTGAAAAAGCAAGAATTGAAAAACAAATGGCCGCGCTGCGCCTGAGTATTGGCGAACTGTCTCAGTCCTTCGAGCGCATCGCCGCAGGCGGCATGAACCTGAAAAGCCTTGCCGAGACGGAGCAGGGCAAGCTGGACTGGCGCGAAGAATTGTTGCAGGTGGCGCGCCCGATATTGAACAGCCTCAAGGAAGCGACCGCCAAACCGCGCAAGATCGAGGAGTTGCGCAGCACCATCGAGGTGACTCAGCAAAAACTGGAGTCGGCCGACAGGGCGCTGCAATCGATAAAGGCTTTCGAAGAGCAGAAACTTCCCGCCGAGGTCGCCTCGGGACTGCGTGAAATAGAGATCGCCTGGCGCGAGCGCAGCAGTGACCTGGAGCGCAGTATCGAAGTGTCGCGAGCCGAGCTTGCCAACCTCGAGTTCGAGGAAATCGAATTACTCGACTCATTGGGCAATGTGTTGCATGACTTTGCCACCGGGCGGGGCCTGACCCTGCTGCTGGCGATTTTAACAGGCT
>CAXBMV010000108.1:0-8173 GCA_963976575.1 uncultured Gammaproteobacteria bacterium
TTTTGCGAAAAATCACGGTAAACAAAAACGATCCGACGGCGACACCGGCAAAGATCACCACGCCAAAGGTGAGATAAATTGGTGAAAACCCCTGCAGGATATACTGCCCGACATGACCTGCGGGTCCGATGAAAGTGAAAGATTGCGCCCCGGTGAAAAAAGGTCGCTGGTCCTTGAAATCCAGTTCTTCGAGCAAGGCGATACCGGTAGGTCCGGCGGTCACATACCAGGCGATTACCACCAGTAGACCGATAGCCACCCCGGCGAAAAGCAATTCCCGGTTAGCACGAAAATCGCGGTCACGCATGATCCAGGCCAGCAACGGCAGGGCTACCAGCAGGGCGATGACGAGGCCGTGTATTGCGCTGGTTTCGACATCGGCAAGACCGAAGAATACCGCCGAGATATCCTGGCTGGGGATTCCCCAACTGGAGAAATCGATCGCCGAAGGAATCATCCATTGCAAAAACACGAGGTATCCGAAGTTGCTGAACAGCATCCACCAGACAGCGATCGCCATGATAATAACCACTACTACCGATTTCATGTTGCCTTCGCCGAGTCGCACCAGGGTCTTGTTGCCGCAACCGCTGGCCAGGGTCATGCCGACACCGAACATGGCGCCGCCGAGGAGATTGCGTAACCACACCAGCGTGGCACCGCGGTAGGGCGGGTTGGATGTGTCGTTGCTGGTAATCAGCGACATGTCGATGTCGCCTGAATATTCGAGGATGCCGACGCCAAGTATTGCGGTGACCATGGCCAATCCCCAGGCGCGCATTCGACCGCTGTCGCCTATGTTAATCCAGTCGGAAACCGCGCCCATGGTGCAGAAATTTGTTTTGTTGGCGATCGCGCCGAATACCACGGCGAGGCCGAATCCCCACAGCAGTGTTTGAGTGTAGAGGTCTAATTGCATGAAACGATTCTTCTCTTAATTGTGGGATGACATTCTAATCTATTGTTAGGGTCGAAATCCAAGCGATGCCTTGTCTGGTATGGCTGCCACCGGTAGCTCAGTTTTGCTACCGATGGCAGGATGCAGATCGGGATTAAAATCGCTTGCTGTAGCTCGCTGCAATTTCATACTGATCCATTTCCAGTTCGATGGTTTGCTGGTTCGGCGCCTCGAAGCCATTCGGACCGGATACCGAGGAGCTGGGTGCGATCATCAGCGCAAAGTTGAAGTCGCTCTGGCTACTAAGTGCGCGGGTGAATCCAAAGGTGACATGTTGCTCGATAACACCCGGTGCGAGGATATTGAACATCATCTCGCCACTCGGAATAGGCTGGTCGGTCTGGCTGTAGCCCAGGCGCCAGGTCCATTGGTCATCGTTGCTCCATTCATAACCCAGCTTGACCACGGTCATGTCTTCCCAGCCGAAACCAGCACCGTTGGAGCCGCCAAGACATCCATTACCCGCAGCAGGTCCACCCGGTGGATTGGGCACGCAACTTCCATTACTCAACTGCGAGGCCGAGTTGGACACCGATTTTACATCTGAATAATTGATTTTCTGAATATCGATCAGGAATACGCGAGACTTGCTGATGTGCCAGGCAAGGCCGAGAGTCAAGGTCGAGGGAATGTCGAAGTCTCCGTTCTCGGCAAAAAGACCGGCGTAAGAGTCAAATTCACTCATGTCAATTTTGGGTTGATAAGATGCACCCAGAGTGACGCCGGGTGATATTGCGCCCTGTACACCCAGTCGAAGGCCTAATCCCGTCGAGGTGTCGGTACCATTGTTCGATAGTTTGGAAGGGTCGTTTGAAAATTGTGCAAAGCTACCCACTCCGGTGGCTTCAAACCTCTGGTAAGCGATGATGCCGCTAACTCCCCAGGAAGCTGTATCAGACATCTTTTGTGCGTAAGTTGTTGCGACAAACAGTTGCGCCAGATCGACGCCCGCAGTACCAGCACCAAAAGTGCCGGGGCCGCTGCCAGCCTTGTATTCGGTATTCATGCCGCCATTGCCATACAGCGATATACCGATAGAGCTGTCTGAGTCGAGCATCCAGTTCTGCCCGTATTGAGGAATAATGAACGACTCGTTTTCGCTTTCCACGGTTCCCGGAGCCAGCCCGAATGTGCCGGGTGCGCCGCTGGGATTACCTGTGACCGTGTAGTTTCGGCTTGGTGCGAATAGAGCGGCGCCCAGGTCCCAGCGATCACCCTGCCACACCATGCCGGCAGGATTGGTGGCTGCCGACAGTGCATCCTGGGAGTAAGCCGCGCCGGCTCCGGCCAGGCCTTTTTCGGCGATACTGCTGCCGTGTGAAAAATAGCCGTTGGTAGCCCAGCCTGTGGCGGGTAACACAGCGAGTAAAATGAGTGAAAACTGCAGGCCTCTGGTTTGCTTTGTCATTGTTATATCCTCCGCCTCACCGACAAAATGAGAGCATGAAAGGTGGTCTGATTTTTTTTATCACCTTATATAAACTATTCAGGGTAAGGGCGAATCCAGTTCGCCGCCCTGAATGAAAAACCAACCCAGTACCCGGGCGGGTTAGATAAACAAATTGACGTCCGACTCGCCGGCAAACTCGAAAAAGGTAGCTGCACCGGCGTAATCGATGCCGTCGATAAAGTCGGATTGCTTCATGTCGAACAGATCGACGGTCATTTGGCAGGCGATCAGTTTGACTTCCGATTCGAGGCAGATGTCGCGCAGTTCGGCCACGCTGGCAACGCCCTTGGATTTCATTTTTGATTTCATCATACCGGACATCATCGCTTCCATGCCCGGAAGCGCGGTGACCAGGTTGGGCATCCACTTATCCATTCCCATCGGCATTGGCATGCCCGGGTTGCCCAGCGGAGATACCTTCAGGTTCATGTCTTTCTTGAGTAGCTGTAAACCGTAAAAGGTAAAAAATATCTGGGTTTCATAGCCCAGCGCTGCGGCGGTGGATGCCAGAATAAAAGGGGGGTAGGCCCAGTCGAGGGTGCCCTTGGTAGCAATCAGAGCCAGCTTCTTACCAGACATATACGCCTCCTCAGAGAGTCAGTGAATCGAGCTTGTTTCAGGATTTTTTAATGTAGTAATGAAACTTGCCATCGGCTTCCGAGCTTTCCAGCAACTGGTTGCCGGTTTGTTTGCAAAAGGCGTCAAAGTCCTTCACCGAACCAGAATCGGTGGAAATTACATAGAGCACGTTACCGCTCTCCATGCCGGTTAAAACTTTTTTAGCACGCAGTATTGGTAAGGGGCAGTTAAGGCCGGTTGCATCAAATTTTTCGTTAAATTCGGTCATAATTAGTCAGGCTCACTTGTTGAGGATTTATCGTCCGACAACAGTATTCAAATTAGCTGGATATTCAAGCGCTCATATTCAACCAGCGGGTTAGTTCGCCGACGACCAGATGCGATTGAAAACTAAGGCAACCATAGAGGAAAACAGGATGTCGGAAAACAGCCCTGATTGATAAATGACTACCCCTTTCGGGATAGCGCCTGGGCAGGGGGAAATATTATCCTTCGCAGAAACAAAAATGCCGGGTAAAGCCCCGGCATTTTTAATTACTTCTCGGTGTGAATGCTACTTCCTGGCACCTGGTCCGTTTACCTTGAGGCCATTGCTCATATAGGTATGGAAATACTCCAGTGCACGGTATTCGGCAGACTGAGATTTAAAAGGCTTGGCCCGGACCTGCTTGTTACAACCGCCGTAGCGCCTGTGCGTGGTTCCGAGTCCACCCCACTTGGAACGATAAACCGGAAAGTGAGTTAACTGCCCAAGAGCAGGGCTGAGCAGGTCGGCGCGTACCATGTTGCCGGAATAAAACTTGTGGCAATCAGCGCAAGCCATGTTCAATTGTCCGCGCTTGGTATAAAAGTGCTTTTTGCCTCGTTCGTAGGCGGCTATTGCTCGCGGATCGTCCGGAATGACGATATTAAACGTGTTGCCGCGCGAGGTGTAAGCCATGTAAGCGGAAATATCGGCGATAGGGCCCTTGCTCCATTTCAACGGCTTTTCGCCGTTGGCTTCGCGACACTCGTTGATTTCCAGTTCCAGGGTTTTCACTTCACCGCTATTGCTGTCGAAATAGGGGTAGTTCTGGCGAATGCCGATACCACCATTTTCAAAGCAGCTGGCATAAGTCTTGCCATTGGCAAAAGGCGTATTGAATAGTTCCTGGCCCTTGCTGATGTTCAGCTCGTAAGGTGCGAACTCCTCGATTTGCTCCCATTGCTCACGGGATGCTGCATCGATCGAGTAGACGCCGTTGACAAAATCGTCGAATGGCGTGTCTGGAAAACGCTTCTTGAAAAAGCTCTGAAACTCTTCCAGGTCTGCCTGTGGCGAGGCCACAAGGTTAAATGGCAGTGCAATCAGAATCGCTATGCTAAAGGTCGCTAAAGTTCTTTTCATTCCGGTACCTCCTCGTTTGTTTTGGTTGGGCGATTATTTGATAGCTTCTTCTGCGCTGTCGCCTTTACCCATATTGTCTACCCAGGATACCTTGATGGTTTCACCCGCTGCGCCGCCTTTGAACTTGAACGACAGGTAAGGGTTCTTGGATATCGCCGGACCCCAGTTGGCCGACATGACAACCTTGCCATTGTGCTCTGCGGTTAACTCGGTAATGTGATGCGCCGGTATCTTCTTACCGGTTTTACTGTCCTTGCGTTGCCCGGACTCCATTGGGTGACTGACCAGTGTTTTCACCGTGGTCACGCCGTCTTTTGCTTTTGCACGAATCTTAATCGTAGCCATTATTAAATCTCCAAATCGTCTTGAATTCTGCTGTTAACCGCCGCAGCCACCGATGGTGACCTTCACTTCTTTGCTATCCGAATAGAGTTTGCCGTCAGCCTTGACTACCGCAATCACTTCGGATGTTTTACCCATTTTTATGCGGGTAGATACATAGGCTTCAGAACCAGAAGAAAGCTTGTAATAAGAGGTCAGCGGTGCCGGGTTATTGGTTGCCACTATCGATATAGAATCGACATTGTCCAGCGTCGAAGTAACGGTTATTGGAACAACCGCACCATTTTCAGCGATATCGGGTGCTTTCAGTTTGATCGCGTCAGAAGGACTGTACTGGCTGCTGCCTACCGACCCGCTTAGCGCGGCATCGACACTGGTTGCCTTGAAAGCTTCCATTGGGTAGGCACCAAGCACTCTTTGTGGTACCAGTATCCCTGCGCCTATTGCGGACAACGTCACGGCTGCGCCGGTGGCTGTCTCGATAAATCTGCGGCGTTTGATGTTCATTTAATTCTCCTCGTTCGAAATGGGTAAAGTTACAGGCTGTGGATGAAGTCGGTAACCTTGTCGATATCGGCTTCGCTCAGTATCTTGTGCTTGCCAAATGGCGGCATGATCGAGTTTGGATTGGCCGCCGATGCATTCCAGATCTGCGCACGTAATTTTTTCTTGTCGGGAAAGCGTGCCTTCATTGCGATCAAAGGAGGGCCGATATTCCCGGGCAGGGCGCCGTCAGCTGCCATGTGACAGGCCAGGCAATTTCCTTTCTTGCGATCGAAGGCGATTTCTTTGCCCTCGGCAATGCTGGCTGCATCTGCATTAGCGGCAGAGAAGCCGCCTGCAAAGAAAAGCCCACAAACTAGCGATAGGGAAACCACTCCGCCGGTTAATTGCTTCAATGTCATGCTCAATCCTCCTCGATGTTTTTTATTTTAAGCTACCGTCGGTTCGACGCGCGGCCACAATAACGGATGAAAAATAACCTACAAACCCAGTCGCTTACCATACCTATATGTAGATAACTTTTCGAGTAAATAAATAAAACCAGGGTTTTACAGGCCCTGATTACTAGATATGCAGCTTCCTCGAGCTTTGCGAAACGGCCTGGTCATATCCCAACATGCCCTGATCCCTGGCTTCCATGGCTTCTTTCGCTGCCTCGGTATACTTGCCTTCCTTCAACAGTGACTCGGCTTTCTTGATCATTTTGCCGGTATCACGCCAGGCACCATCGACCGAATCCGCTTTTTTCAGTGCGGCTTTGGCTGAGTTGATTGCATCGGCTGCCTGCCCTTGTGAATGGGCCTGGGCGTTAAAGCCAAGGCTGGAAACGGCGATAACCAGCGACACTAAACTACCCTTGATAATTCCCCTCATATTAATTCTCCTCCGCTTTCAAAGCTTCTGGTTTATGGAATGATTCATAGCCCCAGATATCGGTATTGTATCCGGATTCACGAATTTTTTCGGCGCGCGTCGATATGTAACGCTGAAAAACTGGTTGCTGAGTATACGCTTTTTCGAGCACGTAAGCGTACACCGACTGAAAATGGAAAGTCTTGATAAATGCAGCTATGCGCATAACTTCATTGGCATTGCTGTCAAAGAAAACCACCGAAGGAGTGTAGTCAATACCCAGTTCGCGGGCCCATTGGGCGGCTGTGGTTTGTTTACCCTGTGGCGTTATGATTTTTTTTGTCGAGGCTATGTCCAGTTGCACATTGCTGGCCTGGGTGACCAATTTGCGCGTGGTGGCATCGCCGAGTATGCGCTCGTGCATGACCTGGCACTCGGCGCAGCCAGCAGACTCAAAGAATACCGCCAGGGGCTTGTCCGGATCGCTTAACAGGCTTTGCAGATTGCTCTCGCCGATGAAAAAATCTTCATCGATCAACTGACCTTTAAGGCTGGCTAATTGCTGCAGCCGATAGTCTGCATAGCTGAGTTCTTTTTCCCGCTTCTGCGCGACGAAGTCGATCGCGGCGCGAAAATCCTGAGGCGGGTAGTAGCCATTCAGACGCAATGCCACGCGTCCGGATTCGTCGAGGAAGATCAATGTCGGCGTATATTGCACCTTCAGCGCCTGGGCAAAATTTTTCTCACTAAAGGATTTGCCGCCGACGCTGACGATTTCGCGATCACCCCAGATGTTAAGGCTGATCGAATCGAAATTCTGCTGCATGAAAGTCTTGATTTGCGGGTCGACAAAGTTTTCCCCGACCAGCCTGGCGCAATAAGGACAACCTTCCTGATAAAAATACAGCATGACTCTGCGTCCGGCGGCCTGCGCTTCGGCCACGTCTTCTTCGAACTCGAGAAAGCTTTCCTTGAACCAGTCCGTCTTTTCTGAAAGCTGGGCGCCGAAGCTTTCCCCGACGCTGGTTTCGCTGGACTGAGACAGGCTGACACCCGGCCAGAATAGACAGGTCACTGTCAGGGCCAGAATGAAACCTGTTGATGCGCCTGAAATTTTAGCTAATCGAATCATCGCTCTATGAATAGGTGCCTGTTAGCCGGGATTAAACGGGAACTTTCTGCCTGCTCGGGTTACTTATAAACCAGTTGTGCCATTCTAAACAACAAATTAGCTGTATCAATGGCATCGGCTTAATTAATATAAGCATGCTTGGGAAATAGGCTATATCCAATCATAGATATGGGAAGATCATGACACCACTAATTAAGCTGCTTCATCGAAAAAGCGATGACCGGAGAGGCATGTACGGAGCGACAGGTTTGCGCCTGGCTGGCGCAGCAATGCTGTTGCTGCTACCTGTCAGCCTGCTGGCATGGTCGCCATCGAAGGTTCTGGAGGTGTATCGCGCGCCATTCGCCTCGCAACTATGCCATTCGATAGAAACCGCCAGCAAGCATGCGCCCGAGCAGGATCAGGAGCCGCCCCCTGCGGATGATGAAGAGCCCGAATGTGACTAGGACCAGATGACTCGTATGAAACCTTGCGAAATTGAAGTCGGAATTTGCCAACTGAACAGGGCGCCCGCACATTTTTTGTCCCTGTGCCTGCTGCTTGCCTTGCTATTGTTCAACGCCGCCCAGGCTGGCGCCAACGAAGATGTGGAAGACATCCTGGCGCAATCCATCGCCCCGGATGGAGTCGTGTTTGAAATAGTCGATGATGACGAGTCTGCACTCGAGGGCTTGTTGCCGCAGCTGCGCATAGCCATCGAGCGTATCCGCGCGCGTTTTCCCGGTACCGATTTTGCGGTGGTTTCTCATGGTCGTGAAGAGTTTGCACTGCAAAGCAAGTACCAATCCGAACAGCAGGGTATCCATAAGGCGGTGAAGTCGCTGGTAGCGGATGATGTGCCGGTGTATGTCTGCGAAACCCACGCCGGTTGGTACGGTGTCACCGCCGAGGATTTTCCGGACTACGTCAACGTTGCTCCCAGCGGCCCGGCGCAAATCAACATCTACCTGGAGTTGGGCTACCAACGTG
>CAXBMV010000109.1:0-8156 GCA_963976575.1 uncultured Gammaproteobacteria bacterium
TCTTTCCGCCCTCGATTTCGACGACGACATCACCAAGCCTGGGGCCGGGGGGTATGTAGAGTTCGTGGGTTTCCGAGCGCTTCTGGTAATCCTGGCTGGAAATTTCCTCGAAGCGTTTCAGGCGCGCCTTGCTCTTCGACTGGCGACCCTTGGGGTTGGAGTTAACCCATTCGAGTTCGGCCTTCATCGACTTTTGTCGGGCTTTTTCGGCGCGTTCCTCGTGTTCCAGGCGATGTTGCTTCTGCTCCAGCCAGGACGAATAGTTTCCCTGCCAGGGTATGCCGTGACCCCGGTCCAGTTCCAGAATCCAGCCAGCGACATTGTCGAGAAAATAGCGATCGTGGGTAACCGCTACCACGGTACCGGGAAAATCCTGCAGGAATCTTTCCAGCCAGGCCACCGACTCGGCGTCGAGATGATTGGTGGGCTCGTCGAGTATGAGCATGTCCGGATTCGACAGCAGCAGGCGGCACAGCGCCACGCGGCGTCTTTCGCCACCGGAAAGCTGTGCTACCGGTGACTCCCAGGGGGGCAGGCGCAGTGCATCAGCGGCGACCTCGAGTTTGCGCTCCAGCTCCCAGGCGCCTGCGTTTTCAATCTTTTCCTGTAAATCGGCCTGCTCTGCGAGCAAGTCATTCATTTCGTCGTCCGACATGGGTTCGGCAAACTGCATATTGACCGCGTTGAAGCGGTCGAGTAGCGCTTTGCTCTCGGCCACGCCCAGTTCGACATTGCCACGTACATCGAGACTGTCGTCGAGTTCCGGTTCCTGTGCCAGGTAGCCGATTTTGGTACCCGGTTGGGGGCGTGCCTCGCCAGTAAATTCCGTGTCGACGCCGGCCATGATGCGCAGCAGCGTGGATTTACCGGCACCGTTATAGCCGAGCACACCGATCTTGGCACCGGGGAAAAAGTTAAGCGAAATATTCTTGAGTATTTCGACTTGCGGCGGCACCACTTTGCCGACGCCGTTCATGGTAAAAATATACTGAGCCATTCAAACTGTCCGATTTGTGAAGCTGGCTATTCTAACAGCGCCGCAAAAATTAAAAACACTTAAGCGGAGACTTAGAAGCATCACATCTATTGATAGTGACAATTATTCTGCAATCCTTGTCTATAGACGGCAATATTATTTCCATACATAGGCGCTGAAACTTCGGCTATTATATAAAGCATAAAAAAACAACCGCCTAAATCCATTCAACTGCGAAGCGGAAACAAGCTATGAGCATGAAAAAAATGCAACAGGAAAGCTATCTATACGGTAGCAATGCTGTGTTTATCGAAGAACTCTACGCGCGCTACCTGAACAATGAAGCCGATGTCGACGAAAACTGGCGTAGCTGGTTCTCCGAACTGAAAAATGGCAGCCTCGAGCCCGACCAGGATCATCTGGCGATACAGGCGCAGATGAAAGACGCGGTAATGAATCGCAGAAATGGCAGCGCCGTGCTCACCGGCGACCAGCAGCAACGCCAGGCAAAGCAGGTTTCGGTACTGCAGCTGATCAATGCCTACCGCATCAAGGGGCATCAAAAGGCACACCTCGATCCATTAGATCTGGTGCCGCGACCCGATCCCAAGGACCTCACCCTGGCCGGCAATAACCTCAGTGAGGCCGACCTCGATACCGTGTTTAATACCGGTTCGCTATTCGGGGTTGATCAGGCACCACTACGCGAAATTATCCAGCGACTGGAAAAAACCTATTGCGGCACTCTGGCTTCTGAATACATGCACATCGAGGATCGCGCGCAAAAACGCTGGATACAGGTGCAACTGGAAACTTCGTTATCGACGCCGAATTTCAGAAAAGGCCGTCGTAACCGCATACTCGACCGCATTATCGCCGCCGAAAACCTGGAAAAATATCTGCATACCCGTTACATCGGGCAAAAACGCTTTTCACTGGAGGGTGGTGAATCACTGATTCCGGTACTGGATCGCGTGGTGCAACAGGCCGGTGTGACTAATACCCACGAAGTGGTCATAGGCATGGCTCATCGTGGACGCCTTAATGTACTTACCAATTTATTCGGAAAAATGCCCAGCGACCTGTTCGATGAGTTCGAAGGCAATGTCGATATGGACGCGAAATACAATTACGACGTCAAATATCACCAGGGGTTTTCCTCGGACATCTATACCGATTCTGGTCCTATGCATCTGGCGTTGGCTTTTAATCCGTCGCATCTGGAAATCGTCGACCCCGTGGTAGAAGGCTCGGTACGCGCACGCCAGCGGCGCTTCGACGATCGCAAGACCAACGATGTATTGCCGGTATTGATTCACGGTGACTCTGCTTTCGCAGGTCAGGGCGTGGTCATGGAAACCTTTAACATGTGCAATACCCGTGGCTATAGAACCGGCGGCACGATCCATATCATCGTCAACAACCAGATAGGCTTTACTACCAGTAATCAACGCGACCTGCGTTCGACGCTCTACTGCACAGAGGTCGCGCGCATGGTGCAGGCACCCATTTTTCACGTCAATGGTGACGACCCCGAGGCCTGCGTTTTCATCGCCGAGATCGCGGTGAAGTACCGCGAGACTTTTAAGCAGGACGTGGTCATAGACATGATTTGTTATCGCCGCTACGGCCACAACGAGGCCGACGAACCGGCGGTTACCCAGCCATTGATGTATGACGCGATACGAAACCACCCTCGCGTGGTCGAAGTGCACGCACAGAGGCTCATCGACCAGGGCTTTACCACGCGTAAAAAGGTCGATCAAATGATTGCCGACTATCGGCGTGCGCTGGAAGAGGGTGGCGCGGTCGCGCTGAATGTGATTTCCGGCCTGGAGCCGAGTTCTGCGCGCGACTGGATTGGACTGCACGACGGCGAGCTCAACGAGGTTTCCAATACCGCGGTGCCCGCAAAAACCGTTCAGAAACTGGGCAAGAAACTGCTCACCTTTCCGGACGGTTTCGAGCTGCATCATCGCGTGCGCAAAATCATGGAAAACCGCCAGAAGATGCTCGACGGTGAACTTTTCGGTGACTGGGGTTTCGCCGAAAACCTCGCCTACGCGACCCTGCTCAACGATGGCTATCGCATCAGGCTATCGGGCCAGGACAGCGAGCGCGGTACATTTTTCCATCGACACGCGGCCCTGCATCACCAGGCAACCGGCAAGATTTACAAACCGTTGAAGCACCTGTTCAAGAAGCAACCCCGCTTCGAAGTGATTAACTCGTTTCTCTCGGAAGAAGCCGTACTTGGTTTCGAATACGGCTACTCTTCCACCGATCCGAATACACTGGTGATCTGGGAAGCCCAGTTTGGCGATTTCGCCAATGGCGCGCAGGTCGTCATAGATCAATTCATCAGCTCCGGAGAAATGAAGTGGGGACGCCTCAGCGGACTGGTAATGTTATTGCCGCATGGTTACGAAGGGCAGGGCCCGGAGCATTCCTCGGCAAGGGTTGAGCGATACCTGGAACTTTGCGCACAGCACAACATGCGCGTGGTGCAACCGACCCTGCCGGCGCAGATTTTTCATTTATTGCGCAGCCAGATGGTGTGCAAGTTTCGTAAGCCACTGATCGTGCTGACGCCAAAAAGTCTGTTGCGCCACGAGGCAGCAGTGTCGCCGCTCAGCGCCTACAGCGAAGGCGAGTTCATGAAAGTGATACCGGAAACCGACGACATCGATGATTCTCGGGTTAAACGCCTGATCGTGTGCTGCGGCAAGATATATTTCAAGCTTCACGAAGTTCGCCAGCAAAAGTATGATTTGACCACTGCAATTATCAGGGTAGAGCAGCTGTACCCTTTTCCGAGAGTCGATCTGAAGGCGATATACGAACGTTACCCGGCGCTCGAAAACGTGGTCTGGTGTCAGGATGAACCGAGAAACCAGGGTGCTTTTCGCGAATTCAAGAGCCGCCTGAACGAAACTTTTGCACCCTTGCAGGTGCAATACGCAGGGCGACCATCGTCGGCTTCGCCGGCGGTTGGCTACATGGCCATACATCTTGAACAGGAGACCAAGCTGGTTACCGAAGCCTTCGAGGCCGAGTTTTCCGCCAAGCTGGATTAACGCATAATGCGAGTCATATACAGAAAACCCAAATGGAGCAAAACATGCAGGTAGAGATTAAAGTTCCGGTTTTACCCGAATCGGTCACAGAAGGAACCCTGGGCGAGTGGCATAAAAAAGTCGGCGACAATGTTGCCGTAGACGAAAATGTCGTAGACCTGGAAACCGACAAGGTAGTACTGGAAATTGTTTCCACCTCGGCCGGTGTGGTTGAATCGATTTCTTATGCGACCGGCGATACAGTAAAAAATGGTGACATACTCGCGGTTATCAATACCGCTGCGGCAGCGCCAGCAGCTGCGTCTGAAGAGAAGGAAAGCAGTAGCGCGGCTCCGGCGAAAGCTGTAGCAGAGCCTGCCGCCAGCGCCCCCGCCGAGGCGGCCGTGGATAACAAGGCCAGCCCCGCGGTGCGCAAGTTGATCAATGAAAACAATCTTTCCATCGACGATATCAAGGCCAGTGGCAAGAAGGGCCAGGTGTTGAAGGAAGACGTGGAAAAGCATTTGACCAATCAACCCGCCCCCAGGCCTGCTGCCGAGCCGGCCGCATCGGCAGCGGTCGCGAATCTGGCACAGGGCGAACGCAATGACCGCCGTGTGCCGATGAGCCGCCTGCGTCTGAAAATCGCGGAACGTCTCAAGCAGGCGCAGAATACGGCTGCCTTGTTGACCACCTTCAACGAGGTCAACCTGAAGCCTATGATGGATTCGCGTGCCCAGTACAAGGAGCTGTTCGAAAAAACCCACGGTGTGAAACTGGGAATGATGTCGTTTTTCACGCGCGCTGCGGTAGAAGCGCTAAAGCGATTCCCCGCGGTGAATGCCTCTATCGATGGCGACGATATCGTCTACCACGATTATTTTGACATAGGCATAGCGGTCAGTTCGGAAAGAGGGCTGGTGGTACCCGTACTACGCGATGCCGACCAGTTAAGCTATGCCGATATCGAAAAATCGATTCGTGTTATGGGGGAGAGGGCGCGCGATGGCAAGCTTGGTATCGAAGAACTCACCGGCGGAACCTTCAGCATAACCAACGGTGGCATATTCGGCTCGATGCTCTCCACGCCGATTCTGAACCCGCCGCAGAGCGCCATTCTGGGTATGCATTCGATCCAGCAACGCGCCGTGGTTATAGACGGTGATATCGTGGCGCGCCCGATGATGTACCTGGCGCTGACCTACGATCATCGCATCGTCGATGGCAAGGATGCGGTGCAATTTCTGGTGACCATTAAAAATCTGCTGGAAGATCCCTCCAGATTACTGCTCGGTGTCTGATACCCATATGGAGTAGCACGATGGAAAGGGAGTTTCTGCCGCGATTGATAACAGGCCTGTTGATGCTGACACTGAACGCCTGCGGTGGTGGTGGCGGGGCGGATAGCACCACCACTGGCAGTGGTGGTGGCACGCCCGGCGGTCCTGTCGGGCCGACCGTCCAGCAACTGGAAGCACTCGGAAAAAAACTGTTCGAAGACACTAATTTTTCCAACCCACCGGGTCAATCTTGTGCGAGCTGTCACGATGCGGCTTTTGCCTTTACCGACCCGGATCAGGCAACACCGGTTTCCGAGGGTGCTGAACCCAATCGTTTCGGCACTCGCAACTCGCCCACGGTAATGTATGCGGCTTCGATTCCAACCAAATCAAGCTCCCCCATTCATTTCGGTGGACAGTTCCTCGACGGTCGCGCGGCCACGCTGATCCTGCAGGCGCAGCAACCCTTTTTGAACCAGATCGAAATGAATATGGCTGATAAAAGCGCGGTTATAGATGCGCTGCGTACTGCCGCTTATGTCGGTGACTTCACCGCGGCCTATGGCGACGATATCCTCGTTGTGACCGGCGACAATGCAGTCGATACGGCCAATGTAAACCTCGCTTACGAACGCATTTCCCAGGCGATTTCTCGTTTCGAACGCAGTGACGCGCTGTCGCCTTTCAATTCCAAGTTTGACGATGTGAAAAATAGTCCGGCAGTTTTCGACGCCGATGAAGAGCGTGGTGAAGCGGTGTTCAACGCTAGTAGCTGCGGGCGTTGCCACAGTAACCTGGGGTTTAACCCGGTGTTCAGTAATTTCAACTACGAGAATATCGGTGTGCCGTCTAATAATGCCAACCTGGTAGGCATATCGATGAATGCCGATACAACATTGATTGATAATAGCTTCGTCGATAAGGGGCTGGGTGGGTTTACCGGGAACCCGCTTGACGATGGCAAGTTCAGGGTGCCCACGCTGCGTAACGTCGCCCTGACCGCACCTTATATGCATAATGGGGTTTTTGCTACGTTAGCGGAAGTGGTCGAGTTTTATGACTCGCGTCTAATCGCCGATGCCGAGGTTCCGGCGACTGTGCCGGATGATGAAATAGGTAATTTAGGACTTACGCCGCAGCAAAAGGCTGACCTGGTGGCTTTCCTGGAAACCTTGACAGATCTCTGAATTAAAGCGAGCGCATAATACTGAACTGGGTTTTCTCCGAAGAAACCGTGCCCTTGTTCACCGGCGTGATGTCGCCCGAGTCGAGGCGTCGCGTGAGGGTTTCGGCGTCGACTTCGCAAACCCGCTTGCCGTCTCGGTCGAGGAAAATAAACAGGCTGTCATCATCCGACTTCCAGGCCAGCTTGGCGAGCACATTCAGACCGCCCTGGCGCACCTGTACCCAGTCTCCCTTGGCAACACCCGGTTTGGGTTTGGCGACCGCTGCAGGCTTGACACCGTTCAGTGCGGCCAGCATTTCCGGGGTTACCTGAAACACACCGGTTTCCATCATCGCCGAAAATTCGTCGGTTTCCTTGCTATCGAAGGAGCGCGCTGACAAGGAGCGGGTTTTGCGCTCCGATTCCTGTTGTGCTCTTCTGGATTTATCCAATACGTCCTGCTGTTCGAGCTTGAGGAAATCCTGCAAGGATTGCTGCAGTTTCTCTGGTAGTTTCAGGCTGCGCATCGCGCGCTGCAGGGAATGCGAAATCTTCGGTAGTATGGCCTGCAACTGAGCTTGATCCTGGGCGCTGGTCTTCGGCGTCAGAGACCAGACCTGGGCTTTCACCGTGGCCATGGTTTTCTTCCAGGTTTCCGAATTCATGCCTTGTTTCAGCGCGATTTGCAGCAATAGCGGTAGCCACACCCTGTCGAACAGAATGGTCGGCCTGTCCTGGTCCTTCAGCGGACGGGTCATCTCGGCCAATTTTGCCTTGACCGTCGGCATCAGTTTTCTGGCGGCTTCGGCTTTCTTCGCGTTTTGTTGCTCGACCTCGTTGTCGACGCCGAGTTTCTGGTAGCCGTCGAGGATTGTGCGAAAGCTGTCCAGCGACACCAGTTCACTGCTGCCGAGTTTATCTATTTGCTCGCGCAGGAAGTCGACGCCGGATTTCCTTGCCTCCCCGGAACGGGCAATTTCGGCCTCTCTGGCGACTATGGTGTTGAGCAGGCGACGCGCCGGGTTTCCGGACTGTTTGAAAAAACTGTCTTCCTGCAATGCGGTGATCAGGATGAAAATTTGCAACCGCGAAATCTGTTGTTTTACTGTTTCGGGTAAGTCTTCGTCTTCGAATATCAGGGTCAATATGACGTTGAGCTGATCGATTTTGGCGGTATTGTCGACCAGACCGTGACGAATAAACTGTTGTTTCAATTCGCCGAGAAGATTGGATTGCGACGATGACTGTTGTTGCGAATCTTCCTTGAACTGTTGTAACAGGCTCAGCTGAGTAGCCGTGCTTTTCAGTAGCAGGGTGGATGGCGGTCTGGATTCGCTCAAGCCCTCGGCATTACGCAGGTGAATACGCGCCGGTGAAAGCTCTTCAACCATGCCCTGTTGCATTAATTCACGATCGATGCGGCGATAAAAGGGCCCCAGTGCCTCGATGAAGCGATCGGCAAACAGCCTGTACAATGCCAGCTTGCAACTGGGTTCGAGGTTGAGACTATCGATTGAATACTGAAAAGCTTCGCACAAACGCCTGACCTGTAAAGGATTATCCTGGATGTGCGCGCGTGAGCGCCTGACGCAATGCTGCAGGCGTTTCAATATGGTTGTGTCGAATTCGCGAAATGCCTCGCTGTAGCGTTTGCTGATGTTCTGCAATTCTTCGGTTTC
>CAXBMV010000110.1:0-8139 GCA_963976575.1 uncultured Gammaproteobacteria bacterium
AAATGCAATGGGAGACGTCGAGATCAGAAAAATCACTGCCCCGGTTAAAGGTGCGACCCTGATTGGCTCCGGACCCGAAGTCATGGGCAAGATTTCCATGCTTGGAAACGATCTGGAGCTCGACCAAGGAGTCGGTGTTTGCGGCAAAGAAGGGCAGTCGTTGCCTGTAGGCGTGGGTCAGCCCAGCCTGAAGATAGACGAAATTACCGTCGGTGGCACCGATGGCTAGCTCGCCTAGTTCACCGATACAGCAGTAATCTCCATACCCTTCTCGGCGGCCTGCAGGGTGAGCAGGCCAAGAAACTCTCCGGCATATTGGGTACTCTTCACGCGCCACAGTATGGTTATCCCGTTTTCTCTGGCTATCGAATCGATAAACTCAAAGTCGTCGGCAATGGTCGTCAGCAAGGGGAAGTCGTCGCAGCTTTGCATAAAATGCTGCTCGGATAGCTTCGACAGCAAGTCACTGGAGAAGCCGCGCGAAAACCTGGCATAATTACGATCGCGAGAAGCGTCGATAATATTCTGCCAGATAGGGAAGGCGACCGACTTTAATTGTTCTTTCTGCAATTTGGAAAACTGACTCATTATTACTCCGGGCCGGGCTGGTTAGCGGTTTCGACTGTTTCGAATTTTCCCCGCTTCAGGTTTTTTTGTGTCGTTCGTGGGTCGAGTATGCGTCCGTTCATCGCCAGGTAAACCCCTGCTGGCAGTAATTGTACCGCGGCTGTAGCAACCCCGAGATTGAACATCGCATCGCTGTAACGCATTCTCGCGGGTTGCATGGCGCCAAATATCACAATGGTCTTGCCTGGAATATCGTACAAGGCCTTCGCGGTTTTTACCATGCTGTCGGTACCGTGGATAATCATGATCCTGTCGGCTACTGTGGCTTCCACGCTGTCGCGGATTTTTTGACGATCACCGTCATCAATTTCCAGGCTATCCTTGCGCAATATCGATTCCAGTTCATAGTCGATACTGGCATTGGCTTCCTCGAGTAGCGCAGTAACCATGGGGTCGCCGATATGGAACTCGCTGTTGGCATCGAAGTAAACTTTATCGAAGGTGCCGCCAGTGGTGATGATTTTTATACTCAAGGCTCACTCCGTCTGGTCGCCAAAAAAAGAATCAAATTAAATATAACTTTTGCCGCGTAAGAGGCAACACAGTATATTGTCGAAGCCATGAATTCTACAACGCCTGCAATGCAATACCGACTTCCAGTTTTCGCGATTGGCTGTGCCTGTCTTATTGCTTTGCTGGCCTTTGGCCCACGTTCTGCGATGGGTTTCTTTCAACTGCCGATTTTACAGGATACCGGCTGGGATAGAACGACTTTCGGCATGGCGATGGCCTTGCAGAATCTTTTCTGGGGATTAGGGCAGCCATTTTTCGGCTTGATCGCCGACAAGTACGGCACCTGGCGGGTACTATTCTGTGGCACGCTGCTGTACATGCTTGGGCTGGTAGTCATGGCATTTGCAACTGCACCTGTCTGGTTGCACATCGGTGGCGGCATATTGATTGGACTGGGAGTGGCTGCCTGCTCCTTCGGCGTGATACTCGCTGCAATTGCGCGCCTGGTGCCGCCCGAGAAACGCTCATTCGCTTTCGGCATGGGTACCGCAGCCGGCTCGGCGGGCATGTTCGTTTTCGCCCCAATTTCCCAGGGTTTGATCAATGCGTTGGGCTGGTCTGATAGCCTGCTGGTCATATGCGCGATCATGCTGTTAATTCCGCTGTTGGCGATTCCACTGCGTGGCAATGCAGCCAGTTCTGCAAACGCTGGGCTGCAACTTGAGCAATCGGTGGTCCAGGCCCTGCGCGAAGCTCTGGCCACGCGAGGCTATCTGCTGTTGACCAGTGGATTTTTTGTCTGTGGTTTTCAGGTTGCCTTCATCACCGCGCACTTTCCGGCTTATATTGCCGACCTGGGTCTGGCGTCGAAATGGGCCGTGGTGGCGATCAGCCTGATCGGTTTTTTCAATATTATCGGTTCACTGGCATCGGGCTATATCGGCCAGCATTATTCCAAACCAATTCTATTGTCATTAATCTATATCGGGCGTTCCATTGCCATTACCATTTTTCTGCTGCTACCCGCGACCCCGACCAGCCTTGTCGTATTTTCTATTGTTATGGGGATTCTATGGTTGTCGACAGTGGCTCCAACCAATGCGTTGGTGGCTATTATGTTCGGCACCCGTTATCTCGGCTTGCTCGGCGGCATAGTCTTCTTTTCACACCAGATAGGCTCTTTTCTCGGCGTCTGGATGGGGGGCTATCTTTACGACATCAGTGGTACTTACGATGTGGTCTGGTGGATAGGTGTCGCGCTAGGATTATTCGCCGCAATCATACACTGGCCAATCCGCGAAGAAGCGGTGGTGCGGGTGGCAACTGTTAGCCGTTAGTCACGCCAGCGGCGGTTCGTCGTCGTCTATTACGTCGTCGTCGTTGGGACTAAGTTCTTCGTGATAGGCATCGATGCGTCCGGAAATTCGGGAATCGCTGCCCTCGAATTCGGCGACGTTGAATACCGCTTCTCCGGCAAAAACCAGCGGCAGGTTGGTTTTGCCGATAACAATACCGGAAGTAGGGCAGATCAGCGATGAAGTGTTTTCTCCCAGCGGATCATTGATATAGGCGATGGTATCGCCTTCCTTGACGCGCGCGCCGCAAGCGACCAGCGAGCGTAGTATGCCGCTTTGCTCTGCGCGCAGCCAACGGCTCTTGTTGGCAATAACCGGTTTTCCCAGCCCTGACTTCTTGCCTTTGTCACGCATATCCAGCGCGGCCATTACGCCGAGTACTCCGCGCACTCCTGCGCGTATGGAAAACTCGTTAAAGCGTAGCGCTTCACCGGCCTCGTAGAGCAAAACCGGGATACCTTTCGAATGTGCAGCCTCGCGAAAGGAACCATCGAGTAACTCTGAATTGAGGATGACGGGCACACCAAAAGCCCGTGCCAGGGCTTCGGTTTCGGGGTCATCACGCAGTTTTGCGCGAATCTGAGGCAGGTTTTCGCGGTTAACCGCCCCGGTATGCAGGTCGACGATATGGCTGCAATGCGGGAGGATTTCCTTCATCAGCACGTTCGCCAGTCTGGATGCAATCGAGCCGGTTTCTGATCCCGGGAAAGACCGGTTCAAATCGCGACGGTCCGGCAGGTAGCGCGATTTTGAGACAAATCCATAAACATTGACAACAGGGATCGCAATCAGCGTACCGCGTATTCGGTTGATGAATTTTCGCGCCAGCAGGCGGCGAATGATTTCTACACCATTGATCTCATCGCCATGCACCGCAGCACTGACCAGTAATACCGGTCCGGGTTTGCGCCCATGCACCACGTGCACTGGCATATTGACACTGCTATGGGTGTAAAAGCTCGGCAGCGGGATATCGATTGACTGGCGCTGACCGGGTTTGATCCGGGTGCCGGCTATTTCGATGGCTTCCCGCACTGACTAACCCTTGCCGCGAGTATTGGTTTTACCCGGCTGGATTTTCTCCAGGTTGTCGATGATCATACCGGCCACATCCTTGCCGGTAGCGCTCTCGATACCTTCCAGCCCGGGACTTGAATTCACTTCCATGACCACCGGGCCGTGGTTGGAGCGCAGTAAATCGACACCGGCAACATTCAATCCCATGATCTTGGCTGCCCTGACTGCGGTAGAACGCTCTTCGGGGGTAATCTTGATCAGGCTGGAGGCACCACCGCGATGCAGGTTGGAGCGGAATTCCCCCGCAGCTCCCTGACGCTTCATCGCCGCCACAACCTTGCCGTCGATGACGAAGCAGCGAATATCCGAACCGCCGGCTTCCTTGATGAATTCCTGGACCAGTATGTCGGCCTTGACCCCCATGAAACCCTCGATGACGCTTTCGGCGGCCTTTTGCGTTTCCGCGAGAACCACGCCGATACCCTGGGTACCTTGCAGTAGTTTTACTACCAGCGGCGCGCCGCCAACCATCTTGATCACATCCTTGATATCGTCGGGTTTGTTGGCGTAGCCGGTGAGTGGCATGCCTATACCTTTACGCGATAGCAATTGCAGCGAGCGCAGTTTGTCGCGTGAGCGCCCTATCGCCACCGACTCGTTGAGCGGGGTAACGCCCATCATTTCGAACTGGCGTAACACCGCCAGACCATAATGAGTGACCGACGCGCCAATACGTGGAATCACTGTGTCGAAACCCTCTAATAGTTCGCCTTTGTAATGTATTGATGGCTTGTGTGATACAACATTCATATAGGCGCGCAACACGTCGAGCACGACAATCTTGTGACCGCGAGCCTCGGCGGCTTCAATAATGCGGCGAGAAGAATAGAGTTTTCTGTTTCTCGAAAGTAATGCGATTTTCATAGGGGGTCCCAACTAAAAGGCGTATAGCTTGCGTGGTTTCAGCTTTCCCGTGACAAAAGATTGTGCTGGATCGACCAGAATCTGGTTTTCCATGGCACGGCGTCCGAGAAGCATACGAAAACGCATTGTATCACGATTGGTCAGGGTCAGTTCAATCGGACTTTCCAGCTTGCCCACGATAGCAAGGGTCTCGATGACATATCGCTTTTCACGATGACCACCGGAATCGGTTACGTCGCGAAAATCCTTCACCGCTGCGTGGCACTCAACGCGGAAATCATCGTTGCCCTGGATCGGGTGGATCAGGAATCGAACCATGTCGACATTATCCTTGCTGTAGGGGTCAATCTGGAAGGCGTGCAGCGCCGAGGTCCTGGCACCGGTATCGATCTTGGCCTTGATCGCGGGTAACTGCAGGTCGGGTAGGGCGATCCATTCGCGCCACCCAAGGATAAATTGGCCGGAATGCTCTGTCATGAAGTAAGACTGTTTTTGAATTCAGGCAAAGTCTGACTGCTTGCGGCAACGATGTACAAGCATTTCAATCATTTGATCGCAGGATTGCATTTGTTCGCGGCTGACAAACTCATCCGGTTTGTGTGCCTGGTCGATACTCCCGGGGCCACAAACCAGGCAGTCTATGCCAATGTCGTTGAATAATCCGGCCTCGGTACCGAAGCTGACGTTATCGCCGATGCTGGCGTCTGGATTAATCGAACGCGTGTAATCAACCACCTTCGAATCGGTTGAGGTATGCAGGCCGGGATAATGCGAGTTTTCTTCGAAGCGAATTTCGCTCTGAGGGTAGCGCGTTTGCATATCGGGCAGGAGGACATCGCTGGCGTAGTGTCTGATTTCGTGCGCCAGAGTTTCCAGATCCTGTTGCGGCAGGTTACGGATTTCAAATTCGAACTGACACAGGCGGGGAACTATATTGAGTGCGGTGCCACCCTGGATGTTGCCGACATGGAAAGTGGAATGCGGCACAGTATAGGAACCATCGACAGGATGTGCCTGCTGCACACGCTGGTTCATGCCGCGGATAAAGGCGATTAACTCGGCGGCGTATTCAACCGCGTTGACGCCACTATTGATATAAGCCGAATGGCAGGACATACCGATCACAGTCACCTTGTAGGATAGTTTGCCCTTGTGCCCCAGAACCATGTTCATGCTGGTGGGTTCGCCGATGATGCCGATGCGAGGGCGCACTTCGAAGCCGGACATGGCTTTGGCCAGTCTCTTCGCGCCTAGGCAGCCAATTTCCTCGTCATAGGAAAATGCCAGGTGTAATGGGGTCTGCAGGCGCTTTTCCGCCATCAGCGGCAGCGCTGCCAGCACGCTGGCGATAAAACCTTTCATGTCGCAGCTACCGCGCCCGTAGAGAAAATCGTCGTCGGTTTTCATCTGGTAAGGGTCGCTGTGCCAGTCTTGTCCCTGCGTCGGTACTACATCGGAAAGCATAACCCCGGCGCAATCATCAGGACCGATGGTGGCGTAAAGGTTTGCACAGGTTTCATCTTCGCTGTGCAGTAATTGCGAATGGATGCCCTTGTCGTCGAGCAGGTTGCGCACAAAATCGATCAATTCAAGATTGGAAGTTTTGCTGGTGGTATCGAAGCCGATCAGCTTGTCGAGCAGGCTCTCGCTAGTCGATGTAGTCATTACGGATCCCCCGGAACACCATAGGAGGGCGCTTCCTCGGGATGCAGTGCCCTTGTTACGTAATCGTCGATCTGTGGCTCATAAACCTCCCAGCCATGAATCATTTTCGCAATCGGGTCATCGTCCCAGTCGATGCGCAGTTCAGCCAGCGGCCAGGAAGGCTCTCCCCCGATGAGCATGCCCGCGGAATGCAGACTACCGGCTTCGCCGCCTGCCTCTACTCCGGCGATTAGCGCTCCCAATACACGCGAACCGAAACTTCCGCTGGATTGCTCGAAGGCGGCGACCATGGCCGCCGGTACGTCTTCGTTGTCGAGCAGATTGCCGGCAGCAACGCAATGATGTCCTTGTGCGGAGGCAAAACAGCCGAGTACGCCCTCGCCGGTGTACAGGCCGGTATTGCCCCGGTTGTCGACCAGACCGAGCTGGCGGAACTTGATATAGGGGGTACTTTTGACCACGGCAGAGACAGCCTCGGGTACAGCGACACCATCGCTTAACAAGGACAGCATGCGCGGACCCAGGCGCGGGTCGGTTATATTCTGGCTGAGTGCTATGCCAACACCGGGTCGCCAGTGCAGGCAGCGACTGGCCACGCTGATACTTGAGGAGGATATTGCTGCAGCGAGCTGTCCGCTTGCCTGATCCCAGGCGGCTATGGAAAGTGTCATACTGGTGGTCCCATTCGAAATTTAAATTGTCTGTAGTGACGCGAAAAATATTGCCCTGGTCATTTCTCCCCGGGGCTGGCCGGGTTGGCGAAGAATAGCACGACCGTCGTCGATGTCATCGGTGGTCTGCAGCTGTAACCGATCGAGGAAAGCGTGCAGCGTCTCATCAATAAAAAACATGCGCCTTAGTATAGGGATTGACCATGGCAGGATAAATTATTCTTTTCTATGAAGCTGGTTTAATTAATTGAATCAGGGAAAAGGAAACTGTTGTGGCCTGATTTAATATTATTGACCCAACCGGTAGCAAAAAAATAATTTACATGTTCCAAAAGAGTGATCAGACTGCATTAAATATCCTGCGCCAGGCGCCCGATGACCGCGTCAAAGGGCGTGAAAGTGGATAGTCCAGAAAAGGCATACAGGCTCTGCTTATCAGGCAAGCCAGTAGAATATTCAGCAATATACAGGTCCAGGCCGCATATAAAATTCAGGAGCTCACCATGCCGACACATAAACGCATCCGCATGTTCAACACGCGCGACACCTACCCGAACCAGAGTCTGGATAACGATC
Organism: uncultured Gammaproteobacteria bacterium; assembly: GCA_963976575.1. Classification (GTDB taxonomy): domain Bacteria; phylum Pseudomonadota; class Gammaproteobacteria. Next base: position 7,289 of record CAXBMV010000110.1, read on the forward strand.
TATGTCAGGCGGTAGTGGCAGGTAACACGGTCTATCTGCGAGGCCAGATTGGCACCGATTTTGACGGGAAACTGATCGGCCTCGGCGACCCGCAGGCACAGGCTGAGCAGGCTATGAAGAATGTCAAACAATTGCTGGAAGAGGCGGGTAGTGATCTCAGCCATATCGTCAAGACGACCACTTACATAACCGACCCCCGCTATCGCGAAGCAGTATACCGGGAAACAGGGAAGTGGTTGAAAGGAGTGTTCCCCATTTCGACCGGTATTGTCGTCGCCGGTCTCGGTCAGCCCGAATGGCTGATGGAAATTGACGTCATTGCGGTCATCCCCGAAGACTGAGATCTTGAGGTTCACCCTGAAACAGCTTGGTTATTTTGTTGCTGCGGGCGAAGCCGGCAGCATTCTCAAAGCTGCAGAAAACATACACGTTTCGCAGCCTTCGATTTCCAATGCAATCGCTCATCTCGAGGATGTATTTCAGATTCAGCTTTTCATCCGCCACCATGCACAGGGAATGAGCCTGACTACCGCGGGCAGCGAATTGATGGCCAGTGCCAAGCAGCTGCTGCGCGATGCCGAGGAACTCAAAGGCCTGGCAGGAAAGCTGTCTGAGCAGGTGTTCGGTTCGATCAATATAGGTTGTTTTATTCCCCTGGCACCTATTATTACCCCGGAGCTCTGTCATGGTTTCATGAAAACTCATCAGGGGGTGGAAGTGAATGTCAGCGAGGATGATCAGGCGGGTTTGATCGGCCGACTTAAGAGAGGGGCCATAGATCTTGCCTTAACCTATGACTTGCAACTGGATAGCGATATCCACTTCAAGCCATTGGCGGAACTCCAGCCCTA
>CAXBMV010000111.1:0-8134 GCA_963976575.1 uncultured Gammaproteobacteria bacterium
ATAGAGCTGTCGCGCCTGTTCGCCGAACTCTTCGTGGTCGAGTACGCGCGGGAACCTGGCGCGCAATTCCCAGGTGCTGAAGAAGGGCGTCCAGTCGATGTAATCGATCAGCGTGGCGATGGGAAAATCGATCAGGCTGTGCAGGCCTGGTTCATTCGGCATTGGCGGCTGGTAACTGCGCCAGTCACATTTCAGCCGGTTTTCTCGGGCTGTGTCGATCTTGAGAAATTCGCGCTTGTCCATCTTCGCCTGGAAGCGTTCGCGGTAATGGTCGTATTCCTCTTTCAAATCGGCGAGGAATGCAGGGCGGTGGGTATCGCTGAGCAACTGGCTCGCCACCGAGACGCAGCGCGAGGCATCGGGTACGTACACCACCGGGTGCTGGTAATGCGGGTCTATCTTCACCGCGGTGTGCATCTTCGAAGTGGTAGCGCCGCCTATCAGCAGTGGTATGTCGAAACCCTGGCGCTGCATTTCGCGCGAGACGTGGCTCATTTCTTCCAACGACGGCGTGATCAACCCGGAGACGCCGATCATGTCGGCCTGTTTCTCGCGCGCGGTGTCGAAAATCTTTTGCGCCGGCACCATCACGCCGAGATCGATGATTTCATAGCCATTGCATTGCAGCACCACGCCGACGATATTCTTGCCGATGTCGTGCACGTCGCCCTTCACGGTGGCCATGACGATGCGGCCCTTGCCGCGGGTGCTGGCCTTTTGTGCCTGCATATGCGGTTCCAGCCAGGCCACCGCTTTTTTCATTACGCGCGCCGACTTCACCACCTGCGGCAGGAACATCTTGCCGTCGCCAAACAAATCTCCGACGATATTCATGCCATCCATCAACGGCCCCTCGATCACCAACAGCGGGCTTTCCAGCAACGCCATCGCCTCGGCGGTGTCTTCGATAATATAGTCGGCGATGCCTTTCACCAGTGCGTGTTGCAGTCGCTCTTTCACCGGCAGTTCGCGCCAGGCCTGTTGTTGTTCTTCGGTTTGAGTTTCCGTCTGGTTGTAAGCGTCGGCGATTTGCAGCAGGCGTTCGCCGGCGCCGGGGTCCAGGTTCAGCACCACGTCTTCCACCGCCTTGCGCAGGTTCTCGGGGATGTCGGCGTAGATCGCCAGTTGCCCGGCGTTCACTATGCCCATGTCCATGCCGGCGTGTATCGCGTGGTAGAGGAACACCGCGTGTATCGCCTCGCGCACCGGGTTGTTCCCGCGAAACGAGAAGGACACGTTGGAGAGCCCGCCGGAAACCAGCGCGCCCGGCAATTGCTGCTTTAATTGTCGCGTCGCCTCGATGAAGGCGAGGCCGAAGTGGTTGTGCTCGGCCATGCCGGTGGCGATGGCGAAGATGTTCGGGTCGAAGATGATATCGCCTGGCTCGAAGCCGAGCTGGTCGACGAGGATGCGGTAGGCACGAGTACAGATAGACAGGCGCTGCTCGACGCTGTCGGCCTGCCCCTGTTCGTCGAAAGCCATGACTACCACCGCGGCTCCGTAGCGTTGGCATAGCTTCGCCTGGCGGATGAATTCTTCCTCGCCAGCCTTCAGGCTGATCGAATTCACCACCGATTTGCCCTGCACGCATTTAAGCCCCGCCTCGATCACGTCCCAGCGCGACGAGTCGATCATGATGGGTACGCGCGAGATATCCGGTTCGCTGGCGATCAGCTTCAGAAAATGCTGCATCTCGGCGACCGAGTCGAGCAGGCCCTCGTCCATGTTCACGTCGATGATTTGCGCGCCGTTTTCAACCTGGTGGCGTGCCACGCCGAGCGCGGCCTCGTAATCCTGTTCGATGATGAGTTTTTTGAAAACCGCCGAGCCGGTGATGTTGCAGCGCTCGCCGACATTCACGAACAGCGAATCCTCATTGATTTCGAAGGCTTCGAGGCCGGACAGTCGTGTCGCAGGTGTTGGCTTAGCCGGCAGGCGAGGGCTAACGCCCGCAATCGCCTCGCTCATCGCGCTTATATGTAGCGGTGTGCTGCCGCAGCAACCACCGACGATATTCACCAACCCGCTGCTGGCCCATTCGCCGACATGCGCGGCCATGCTTTCTGCGCTTTCGTCGTAGCCGCCGAAGGCATTGGGCAGTCCGGCGTTGGGATGGGCGCTGATATAACAGTCGCTGATCGCCGACAGTGCCTCGACGTACTGGCGCAGTTCCTTAGGCCCGAGCGCGCAGTTCAGCCCCACCAGCAGCGGGCGCGCGTGGCGTACCGATTGCCAGAAGGCTTCGCCGGTCTGGCCGGACAGGGTGCGCCCGGAGGCGTCGGTAATGGTGCCGGATATCATCAGCGGCAGGCGCACACCGAGGTCTTCGAATAATTGCTCCAGCGCGAAGATGGCGGCGCGCGCGTTTAGCGTATCGAAGATGGTTTCTATCATTAATATGTCAACACCACCTTCCACCAGGGCGGCGGCGGATTCGTAATAGGCGGCTACCAGCTGTTCGAAAGTGATATTACGAAAGGCCGGGTCGTTCACTTCTGGCGAGAGACTGGCGGTGCGATTGGTCGGCCCGAGCACGCCGGCTACCCAGCGCGGTTGATCGGGTGTTTCCAGGATGTATGCGTCGACAGCTTCGCGCGCCACCTGCGCCGAGGCCTTGCACAGCTCCGCGGCCAGATCCTGCATCTGGTAATCGGCCATGGCGATAGAAGTAGAGTTGAAACTGTTGGTTTCGATGATGTCCGCGCCGGCGTCGAGGTATGCGCGGTGGATGTCGCCGATGATGTCGGGACGGGTCAGCGAGAGCAGGTCGTTATTGCCGCGCAATTCTGTCGGCCAGTCCGCAAAGCGTTCGCCGCGGAAGTCGGCTTCTTCGAGGCGATGCGCCTGGATCATCGTGCCCATGGCGCCGTCGAGCAGCAGTATGCGTTGTTGCAGGGCTTCGCGGATGACTTGTGTCACTGGGGAATCTTTCATTTGACTTACTTCCGATGATCATTAAGATATAAAGATATGTTTATATCACAATGTAATCCAAATGCAAAACCTTGATACGCTACTGGTCGCGTTACGCGCCGCCAGCGAACACAGCCGCCTTCGTATCCTCGCGCTGTGCTCGCGCGGCGAACTCAGCGTCTCCGAACTGGTGCAGATTCTCGGGCAAAGCCAGCCGCGCGTATCGCGCCATCTGAAGCTGATGGTCGAGGCGGGCCTGCTGGAACGCCTGCCCGAAGGCGCCCAGGTTTTCTTTCGCTTATCCGACTACGCCGGTTCATCGCCGGTGTCGCGGGCGCTGCTGCAATTGATGCCGCAAACCGACAGCACGCTCACCCGCGATTACTCGCGTCTGCAGCAGGTGCGCGACGCGCGTGCGCAAAAGGCGCAGGACTACTTCGCCACCGTGGCCGGTTCCTGGGATTCGATCCGCTCGTTATACGTGCCGCAGACGCAGGTTGAACAGAAACTGATCGAGCTGGTCGGCGATGAGCCGGTAGACGAACTACTCGACATAGGCACCGGCACCGGGCGCATATTGAAGCTGCTCGCCCCCAGCGTAGGGCGCGGCGTCGGTATAGATCTGAACAACGACATGCTGGCATTGGCACGTAGCAATCTGGAAGGCGCGGACTATGCGCATATCCACGTACGCAAAGGCGACATGTACCGCCTGCCGCTGGAAGACGCCAGCGTCGACCTGGTGGTGGTGCACATGGTGTTGCATTACAGCGACCACCCCGGCGAAGTGATCGCCGAGGCTGCACGCGTGCTGGTTCCCGGCGGGCGTTTGCTGTTGATCGACTTTGCCGCGCACAGCGAGGAAAAACTGCGCAGCGAATACAAGCACCACCGCCTCGGCTTTTCCGATGAAGAAATCGGCCAGTGCCTGAAGCTCAGCGGTTACGAAGATGATGTCGACAGCGAGCAACTGGTCGGCGAGCCACTGACCGTAAAATTCTGGCAGGCGCGCCGCCAGGGCAGGTTGCATCGGCTGAAACCGATGCGCAATAAGGCAAAAAAATAACAGGGCAGGAATAACTATGACCACTCCCCGCCTTTCTTACGAATTCTTTCCACCGCGCAACGAAAACATGCTGCGCCGCCTGTGGCGCACCGTTGGCCAGCTGGAACGCCTCGATCCATTGTTTTTCTCGATGACTTACGGCGCGCTCGGCAGTGCCCAGCAAGTCAGCATAGAATCGGCTATCGCGCTGCAGCAGGAATCGCCGGTGGCGCTGGCCGCGCACCTGACCTGTGCCAATGCCAGCGCGGCGAAGATCGACGCGGTGGCGAAGCTCTATTACGACGCCGGCATTCGTCGCTTTGTCGCGCTGCGCGGCGACGCGGTCGAAGCCGACGGTATTGCCCCGGCCTACGGCCATGCCTCGGCCACCGATCTGGTCAGCGCACTGCAATCTCTGGGTGACGTCGATATCAGCGTTGCCGCCTACCCGGAGGCGCATCCGCAGGCGAGCTCGGCGCAGGCCGATTTGCAGCACCTCAAGGGCAAGCTGGATGCCGGTGCGGATCGCGCCATCACCCAGTATTTTTTCGATGCCGATTGTTATCTGAGGTTTCGTGATCGTGCAGCGGCCATCGGCATCAACAAGCCGATCGTGCCGGGTATATTGCCGGTGCACGACATAGAAAAGGTAAAGGAATTCAGCAAACGTTGCGGTGCCACGGTGCCGGCCGCGCTGGAGCGAAAGTTTGCCAAAGTCGCCGGTGACGCCGACGCCGCTTATCGCCTGTCGCTGCAACTAGCCGTCGATTTATGCCAGCGGTTGCTGGACGAGGGGGTCGAGCACCTGCATTTGTATACGCTGAATCAAACCGATATGTGCCTGGATATCAGCCTCGCGCTGGGTGCGTCGGTGATGTCGCCGCGCTTACCCACGGCTGCCTGAACGGCTAGTAGCTGCGCTCTACCGAGTAGTCGGCCAGAAATAACAGAGCCTGTTTGTAAATCCCGTCTTTAAACCCGGCGATGGCCTTTCGCGCCAGTGCGGCCTGTTCGCGCGCCTGCTGGAAGGTGTAATCAAGCGCGCCGCAGTCGTGCACGATTTTATTGATTTCATCGAAGTGCTGGCTGGAGCCCTGCTCAATCGCCTCGCGTATCAATGCCTGCTGTTCGCTATTGGCGTGTTGCATCGCGTAGATCAGCGGTAGCGTCGGTTTGCCCTCGGCGAGGTCGTCGCCGACATTCTTGCCGAGCTCTTCGCTTTGCGCGGAATAGTCGAGCGCGTCGTCTACCAGCTGGAAGGCAATGCCGAGGTGTTTGCCATAGGCCTGCAATGCTTTTTCGCTGACCTCGCCGGCCTTCGCCAGTATGGCCCCGATTTTACAGGCGGCCTCGAACAGGCAGGCGGTTTTGCCGTAAATAACATTGTGATAATTTTCTTCGCTGGTGTCGGCTTCGTTCACATTCAGCAACTGCAGCACTTCGCCCTGGGCGATGGTGTTGGTGGTGTCGGCGAGCAGCGCCATGATTTCCATCGAATCGGCTCGCACCATCATCTGGAAAGCGCGCGAGTAAAGATAGTCGCCCACCAGCACCGCGGCCTCGTTGCCCCAGATGGTGCTCGCGGTTTGTTGTCCGCGGCGCATCTCCGAGTCGTCGACCACATCGTCGTGCAGCAGCGTCGCGGTGTGGATGAACTCGACCACCGCGGCCAGTAGCGCGTCTTCATCGCCTCGATAGTCGCAGGCCCTCGCGGTCAGCATCACCAGCATCGGCCGCAGGCGCTTGCCACCACTGAGGATGATGTGCTGGCTGAGCTGGTTGATCAGCACCACCGGTGAAGCCAGGTTATCGCTGATCACCTGATTGACGCGCAGCATATCGGCGTCGGTCAGGGCTTTGAGATCATCCTGGCTGAACGGGTTGCTGCTATTGAGGGCTGCTTCGGACATTAGCGGAGTATCGCAAAGACAATGCCCGCGAGCCAGCCTGTAGCGACCAAATTACAGCGATTGATAGTAATTTATCAGTATTTTCGCCACTTCCGGGCGCGAAAACTCTTTCGGCGGGGCTATGCCCTCGCTCAGCATTTCGCGCACCCGCGTGCCGGAAAGCAATACAAAATCGTCTTTCGTATGGTCTGGTGCCTCGTTCATCATTACCACGCGGTTCAGTTTCTTCGACCAGGCGGTATGGTCGGCGCGGAAAATTTCGATGTCCATTGCCCCTGCGGGAACCTCTGTGTCGAAGATGGTTTGCGCGTCGAAGGCACCGTAATAGTCGCCGACACCGGCGTGATCGCGGCCGATGATGAAATGGGTGGCACCCATGTTCTGGCGGAAGTAGGCGTGCAGCACCGCTTCGCGCGGGCCGGCGTAGAGCATGTCGAAACCATAACCGGTGACCATGGCGCTGTTTTCAGGGAAGTAGAGTTTCACCATGGTGCGTATGGCGTCGTCGCGAACATCCGCGGGTATATCACCCGGCTTGAGCTTGCCCAGCAGCATGTGGATGACCAGGCCATCGCATTCCAGCCTGTCCATCGCCATGTGGCAGAGTTCTTCGTGGGCGAGGTGCATCGGGTTGCGCGTCTGAAAGGCGACGATGCGTTTCCAGCCGCGCTGTTCGATGGATTCGCGGATCTGTACCGCGGTGCGGAAGGTGTCGGCGAATTCCTGTTCGAAGTAGCTGAAGTTTAAAACCTGGATCGGCCCGCTGACAGCGAAGCGTCCCTGGCTGTTGAAGGCGTCGACGCCGGGGTGTTCGCGGTCATCGGTGCGATAAATCTTGTCGGTCATCAGCGCCATTTGTTCGTCGCTGATTTCTTCAACGGCTTCCACCAGCTGTATCGCTACCGCCGGGTTACCCTCGACATTGGGGTCGAGCAGGGCGATGCGCTGGCCGGGCTCAATGCCCTGGGCAGATTCGAGCAGGTTCAGTATCGGCACAGGGAAAAACTTGCCGGTGCTGGTGCGCATGTTTTCTGCGACGCCCAGTGCATCGGCAAGATTCATAAACCCGGGTAAGGGGCTGAAATAGCCGCCACCCAGCATCACCGCGTTGGCCGCAGTGGCCGAGGAAACCAGCACTGCTGGCAGTTGCGAAGCCTCGGCAATCAGGCGATCGCGCGTCGACTGGTCTTCGACAAACAAGGGATTGAGTTGTTTTGAACCAACGGGGTTTATCATGCGTTCACCTTTTATTCTTAGTTAAATCAAACAGCTGGACAGGGACTCGGTGAGCCTGTCAAGGCGTCGCAGTATACCTGCCCCTCCGGAATTTGTATCTATTGCGGGATTGATATTGATTATTTTCAGGCGATATTTTAGCGCCAGCTTCTGCGCCAGCGCGGAAGGCGTGACTTCAAGCGTGATCAGGCAGGCCACCGGGTTTTGTTGCAACTGCTTTTCCAGGCGGGACAGTTCGCCGAGACTACCGGGTTGATCGTGGCTATCGAACAGCGAGGCCAGCGCATGGATGCCGCTGTCGCTGGCGAAGTGGCCGAGGAAATCGTGCTCGGTGATGAATTTCGGTTGCAGGCGTTGCAGGGGCTCGAGTTTTTCGCTGCGCCAGGCTCGCAGCTGTGCGCCGATATGCTCGCGATTGGACTGGTAGGCAGGCGCATTGGCGGGGTCGATGCGCTGCAATTCCGCGCTGATACGCTCCGCCATTTGCTCGAGAAGCCGCGACGAATACCAGATATGGCCGTCATTGCCAGCTATGCCCAGCGCGGGTTTCAATTCCAACTGTGACACTGCTTGCGGCAGTACCTGGGTGAGCTTGTGCAGGCCGGTTTCGAAGCCGCGATCGATCCAGATGACCAGCTCGGCCTGTTGCAACAGGCGCATTTGCGAGGGTTTGAAGGAGTAATGATGCGCGTCGGAACCCTCTTCTATAAGAAGTTGTGGCTTGCCGACACCCTGCATCACGGCCGAGGTTACTTCGAACAGGGGAGCGATAGAGGTGATCACGCGGGGCGCGGCCTGGACAAGCAGCGGTTGCAGGCAAAAAACTAGCAGGAGTATGCGCATCAAAATAATTATCACTGGAGGAATATATAGCTACGTTATAATATAACACTATGCCAGTCGAATCCAAGTCATCCTGTCTCGCTTTTCGTCACCACGATCATCGTCGCTGCCAGCGCCAGTTGCTCGCCGAGGCGCGCAAGCTCTGCGAAGCGCGCAAGCTGCGGCTCACCGCGCGGCGTCGCGAAGT
>CAXBMV010000112.1:0-8086 GCA_963976575.1 uncultured Gammaproteobacteria bacterium
CGAGATCACGCTGCGATGGTGACCAGTGGGTCTCGCCCTTTTCCGGCAGGTCGCGCGGGTGCAGCAGGCGCGGTTCCTTTTCCTCGTAGTAACCCCATTCGATCTGGCCGCCCTCGGGTGTTTTCGGATCGCCGGTATCGCGCATGTAAGCCGAGTTGCCCTGATCGCGCATCAGCGGGTAGCCGATGTCTTTGCCGGTACCTTCGAATTCGGTATAAGGTCCGAAAAAAGTGAGCGGGTGATCGACCGGCATAACCGGCAAGTCTTCGCCAGCCATTTCGGCGATGGTTCGTCCCCACAGCCCGGTGCAGACGATGACGTGATTCGCCGCTATATAACCACGACTGGTATCCACGCCGACGATGCGCCCATCCTTGATATCCAGTCCGGTGGCATTGGTGTTGGCAAAGGATTGCGCCTTGCCGGTCTTCACCGCGTTATCCACCAGTATGCCGGCGACGGTTTGCGAACGCGGCTTTACCAGTCCGGCATCGGGGTCCCACATCGCGCCCTGGATCATGTCTTCTTCGAGCAGCGGGAACAAAGCCTTGGCCTCGGCCGCGCTGATCATTTTCACATTGGTGCCGAAGGCCTTGCCGGAGGCAACCTTGCGCTTCAGTTCCATCATGCGGTCGTCGTCGCCGGTACGCGCCACTTCGAGGCCGCCGACACGGTCGTAGTGTCCCATCTTGTCGTAGAAATCGATGCTATAGCCGGTGGTGTAGCAGACAAACTTGCTGTGATCGGTGGCATAGCAGAAGTCAGAGGCATGCGAAGTAGAGCCGATATCGGTCGGAACCGAGGTCTTGTCTATGCCGACGATATCATCCCAGCCGCGTTCGAGCAGGTGGTGCATCACCGAGGAACCGACGATACCGCCGAGACCGATGACGACGACATTCGCTTTTTCTGGAAACTGTGCCATGACTCTTCTCCGGGTGGCGAGCGGTAGTTGCCGACGCCAAAATTGACTCAAACCTAGTTTTCGCTTACCAGCAAAAACGCAAATCCAGTACCGATCAAATGCATCGGAAGTAGTGATTCTGTGCAAGCAGGAACCGGCGATAGCCAGTAATGGCTTGTATCAAAGGCATCATAGCGAAGCGGAATGATTCAGGCCAACGTAACCCTGCGGCGAATCCGGGAAGTATAAACACCCGGTTTTAGCTTCTCCAACCCTTTTGCGATGGGGAAGTCGCGATACTGTCCAAGCGTGTCGCATCTGAAATTTATTAAAACCGGCCGATGGCTGAAAATTCGTCGTCTGACGGGCCTGGTGGTTAAGCGTAACTGCGATCCGGCGTGGCAGTAGCTGCATCTGCTGAGTTGCTGTTGCTTGATTCCGCCACAAATGTCGATAGAATAATCGCCCCTCGAATTGAGCTCTGTTGCGCTTGAATGGTGTTGGCGTGGAAGAGAATCCGGTCGTTTAACGGCTGGAATCGACTTGTCAGAGCGAAGTGTGGGGTCTGCGCTGGTAAGGCGGGGTTTGCGCGCAAAGGGAACCGGTCCGATTCAGCCGGGAAATTGAATATAGTCACGGTCATCGAGGAATCTCCAATCGATGCCGTTAACGAGAAACTGAGAGCCTTATGAAGATACTGGTATGTGTAAAACGTGTGCTTGACCCGCAGGTCAAGGCGCGCGTCAAAGCCGACGGATCGGGTGTCGATCTTGCTAACGCGAAGATGACGATGAACCCGTTTGACGAAAACGCACTGGAAGAAGCGCTGCGCTTGCGCGAAGCCGGTAAAGGCGAGGAAATCATCGTGGTTTCGGTCGGTGGCGGTAAAACCGAAGAAACCCTGCGCCATGGCCTTGCCATGGGTGCCGACCGCGCTATACAGGTAGTCACCGATGAAGCGCTGGAGCCGCTGGCGATCGCCAAGGTGTTGAAAGCCATAGTTGACCAGGAAGCGCCCGGACTGGTAATCGCCGGTAAGCAGGCCATCGACGACGATTCCAATCAGACTGCACAAATGCTGTCGGCCTTGCTGGGTTGGTCGCAGGCGACTTTTTGTTCGGATATCAAGATCGAAGGTGACAAGGCGAGCATAATCCGCGAGGTGGATGCCGGTCTGGAAACCATCGAGGTGAAAATGCCGGCGGTGATGAGTGCCGACCTGCGTCTCAATGAGCCGCGATACGTGAAGCTGCCCGACGTCATGAAAGCCAAGCGCAAGCCGATGGACAAGATCGAGCTGGACAGCCTGGGTCTGGATACAGCTAACCGCATGACAACGCTCGAAGTGATCGAGCCCGAGGGCCGTGCTGCTGGCGTCATCGTCAATAGTGTCGCCGAACTGGTGGATAAACTACGCAACGAAGCGAAGGTGATTTAGTCATGAGTAACCTGGTCATAGTCGAACACGACAATAAAGAAGTCGCCATAGCAACACTGAATGCGGTTACCGCTGCGCAACAAATCGGTGGTGACATCGATTTGCTGGTTGCTGGCGAAAACTGTAGTGCGGTCGCCGAGGCAGCCGCCAAAATCGCCGGTGTTGGCAAAGTCAGGGTCGCCGATAACGCGATCTATGCTCACCACCTCGCCGAAAATCTGGCCACGCTGATCGTCGGATTAGCCGATGGCTACAGCCACGTGTTGGCCGCCGCTACTACCTTCGGCAAGAACGTGATGCCGCGCGCATCGGCCCTGCTGGACAAGGCGCAGATTTCTGAAATCGTCGAAGTGAAATCAGCCGATACCTTCGTGCGCCCGATCTACGCTGGCAACGCGCTGGCCACTGTGCAGTCGTCGGATTCAATCAAAATGATTACCGTGCGTACCATCAAGTTTGAAGCCGCCGCAGCAGAAGGGGGCTCGGCCACTATCGAGGCACTGGACGGCGGTTCCGACAGCGGCCTGTCAAGCTGGGTATCTCAGGCGGTATCGAACAACGACCAGGTCGATCTGACCTCCGCCAAGATCGTCATATCTGGTGGACGCGGTATGCAGTCCGGTGACAATTTCCACATGCTGCATTCGGTTGCTGCCAAGCTCGGCGCCGCGGTCGGTGCCTCGCGCGCTGCGGTTGACTCTGGCTTCGTCCCCAACGAATTTCAAGTTGGACAAACCGGTAAGGTCATTGCCCCCGATTTGTATATCGCGGTTGGTATATCCGGCGCGATTCAACATCTCGCCGGGATGAAGGAAAGCAAGGTCATAGTGGCGATCAATAACGACAGCGAAGCACCGATATTCCAGGTAGCGGATTACGGCCTGGTGGCCGATTTGTTCGTAGCGGTACCCGAGCTCGACGCCGCGCTTTAATTTCTACCAGACTCTGGGCGACAATATAAACCCGCCGGAAGCAGGCTTCCGGCGGGTTTTTTTATGCCCGCAGTTGCTGCCTGTTTTGGAAGATACATTAATTTTCTTAAATTAAATTGAACCTGGAGTACACTCCAAGAGGTCATAGTCTGGCAACCAAGCAATATAAAACCTTGTTTCTGGAGAATGCTGTGATGCCAAGATTGTATTCGTTTTTGCTGGCCAACTTCCTGTTACTGCTGCTATCAGGCCCGCGCGCTTTTGCACACGATCCGATCTTCGGTATCGGTCCCCATGTACTGTTCAAAGGTGGGCTCGAAACCAGCCTGCATCTTGACCAGGCGAGCGCCGGTGCCTCGAAAGACTCCGAAGTGGTGCTTGAAATAGCCTATGGTATTACCGGAGACTGGTCTGCAGGCATTGAACTGCCTTATGTCTTTAGAGATGAGTCGACAGCCTCGTCCAACGGTACTTCCGATATCGAACTATTTACCAAGTACCGCTTCTGGCGTGAAGATTCGCTAGGGGTGCAGGAGTCAGCTGCGATATCCCTGCTGGTCAATGTCGATAACGCCGACGAAAAGGTGGATCCACCGCTGGGTAATGGCGCCGTTGACAGCGTAATCGGAATTACATATGGCTACGAAAGTCTGAAATGGTACCGCTGGGTTAGCCTGCGCAAGCTCAATCCGGGGCGAAATTCCGCCGGATTTGAGCTGGGCGATAAATACCTGCTGGATTTCGCCGGCGGTTGGCGTCCGAAACCACCGGTTTACAGGGACCCCGACACCGTCTGGTTGCTGGAGCTCAACGCAGAGTTTGCCGACAGGGCCAGCCTTAATGGAAACGACATCGCCGACAGCGGTGGAACCGAGTGGTTCCTGTCCCCCGGAATCTTCTGGACAAGTCGTAATTTCGCGGTCAAGGCGGGCTTGCAGTTGCCGCTGACCAGCGATCTTAATGGTAGCCAGGAGGACTCAGATTATCGCTTCAGTTCCACGTTTGAATGGCATTTATAACCACTGTGCAATTAACCCTGTTTCGCTCGGAGTACCTGTTATGAAAGTTTTCTTACTAGTGTTTGTCACCAGCTTGTTTGGTTGGTCAGCATCCAGTTTGGCATCGAGTAATCAATATAATCTGCGTGTCGACGGTCTCGCCTGTCCTTTTTGTGCTTATGGTATAGAAAAAGAATTTACCCGAACCAAGGGTGTGGTGAAGGTAGATATAGACATGGTCAACGGCCTGGTGATCGTCACTACCTCAACGGACAAGACTTTTGCAGAGGCCGAGCTGAGCGAGATTATTAATAACGCCGGATTTACCATGAAAAGCATGAGCCAGGCCGGGCATTAAGCATGAGTCTGATCCGCGATGAACGATAGGCAAAGTTTGTGAACTGGCTAAAGCGAACCCTGACCGGCCTTGGCATCTCGGCAATTATTCTGGTCGGCCTGGTTTATGTCATATGGATCCCATCGGAGCAGGAAGCGCCTTACCAACTGATTAAAACCTGGGGCAGCAAAGGCGACCAGAATGGACAGTTTAACGAGCCTACCGGAATCACGGTTTCTGGTAATAGGCTCTTCGTCAGCGATTCCCGCAATAGCCGAATCCAGGTGTTCGACCTGGATGGCAATTTTATACATCTTTTCGGTATTGAAGGTGATGCATCTGGACAGCTCCTGCGTCCGATGAACCTGGCAAGCACTGCAGATGAATTATTTGTCGCTGATTTTTTTAATGATCGCATTCAGGTCTATGGGCTAGACGGTGTCTATCGGCGTAGCATCGGCACGCCGGGTTCCGGAGAAGCCGAGTTCAACGCTCCGGGCGGGGTCGCGGTCGCCGATAATGGCGATGTTTATGTCGCCGACTTTTATAACCAGCGGGTACAACAATTGCGCGCCGATGGCAGTTTTGTGCGCCAGTGGGGAAAAACCGGACAAGTTGGCGTTCTCGATGGCAAGTTGAATTATCCCACCGACGTAGCGATCGCAGTCAATGGCGATCTCTACATCGCCGATGGTTACAATGATCGCGTGCTGGCCTATTCCGAAGATGGACGCTTGCTCAACAAATGGGGTGGCCCGTTTGCGCTCAACCTGTTCGGGCCATTCAACGGCTGGTTTGCCACCGTAACCGGAATATTCACGGCATCCAATGGGGATGTTTTCGTCGCCGATTTTTACAACGATCGCATTCAAAAGTTTACTGCCGATGGCGAGTTCCTGACCGCATTTGGAGTAAAGAGCGATGGACCTTCGCATAGTGTCATCGCGGTCGCGGTAGGCGAAGACGGCAGTGTATTCGTCGTTGACTACAACAGTAACAAGATCCAGAAATGGCACCAGCAGAGGTAGGCATCATGCAACAAAATCAGGATTCGCAGGGATACAAAATTAGCGAAATAGGCGATTTGCTGGGCCTCTCGGCCGATACCTTGCGCTATTACGAGAAAATCGGTCTGTTGCCGCAGGTGCCGCGTGGCGAATCCGGAATTCGATGCTATGGCGAACAGGAAATAGCCCGCATTCGCTTTATTCAGCGCGCCAAGACAATGAGATTCTCCCTCGCCGAGATCACCACTCTGGTAAAAGCCAGGGCTGACCCGAAAGACGCCTGCCGGCAACAGGTGCACGAACTGAGCTTGAAGAAGTTGGCAGAAATCGAAGGCAATCTGCGCGATATGACAATTTTACGCGACGAGTTGATGCAGTTGACTCAACTATGCGGCCAGGCCGTACAAGGTTGCCCTATCTTGGAAGATCTCGATAGCAACAAGTGAAAACCTGGGCGACGAATCTGCGCTCAGCCAGCGTCATGCGACTCGAAGGCGGAGTGATCAGGATGGAAGATAGAGCCATTCCCGGAGGGCATAAATGCTAATGTATAATTGCGCCATTCATTCAAACTGGGAGAGCAGAGATGGTCAAACATACCAAGGCACGCGCGATAGGTTTCAATCACGTTGCGCTGGAAGTCGGGAATATCGACGATGCGCTGGCATTTTACAGCAAGATTATTGACTTTGAGTTACGCGGGAAAAGCGAGGAAATGGCGTTTATCGATCTCGGAGACCAATTTCTCGCATTACAGACCGGGCGTAATCAACCGCGGGACGACGACAGGCATTTCGGTCTCGTGGTTTCCGACCAGGAAGCGGTAAGAAGCTCGCTGCAAGCACATGGCATCGAAATATTACCGGGCCCCTTCCTTGATTTTTACGACCCCTGGGGAAATCGCGTGGAGATAGTCGGCTACGACGACATTCAATTTACCAAGGCGCCGCATGTGTTGCGTGGAATGGGGCTTGAGCATTTACAGAAAACAGACAGCGCGATCGAGGAATTGAAACAAAAGAGGATGGCGCCGAACTAGTCCTGAACAAGTCCTTTCGCTTCTGCTATGAAACATGTGGCCTCATTTTCGGAACAAAGGTGGGCTATTCGAGTCAGAACGGGGTGGTAGCATATAGCTTGTTCAGGCTTTCATCCGAAAATTAATGATTCAAAATGAAATCGATGATTAAAACAGCAATGGCAAAAACCTTGAATAATAACTGGAAGTTCCGCCACGCCTGCGTCGTCGTAATTTCCACGATAGGCTGTTACGCCCTGCTCGAGTCGCGAGCCGAATGGTCAGAGATGCATCGCTGGAATCGTGCTGTCGGCGATATGAGTCTTCTGTTGGTAGCTTTAGCCATGAGTATCGGGCCTTTATCTCGATTATTTGCAATGCTGAAGCCGATGCTCCCATGGCGTAGAGAATGTGGAATTTATGCGGTTTTGCTCGCCATAATCCACGTTGTCATTATTCTGGCCGGCTGGGTGGAATGGGATTTGATCAGGCTGTTCGGCTATGAATTTCACCCACAGAAGCTTGCTTACGTAATGCTGCAACACGGATTTGGACTGGCAAACGTAATAGGAATTATCGCCCTGCTTTACGCGATCCTGTTGGCGCTTATTTCAAATGATTTAAGCCAGAAATTGCTTGGCGCCAGGGGCTGGAAGTTTCTGCAGCAAGGCGCTTATGTTTACTGGATGCTCGTCGTGGTTCATACCGCCTACTTTCTGTATCTGCATTTCCAGGATTTTCATCGTCGCGTGCCGGATCCAAACTGGGCCCAGTTGCCCTTCGCGATAATAGTGTTGCTGGTTCTTTGTTTGCAGCTACTTGCATTCATCAAGACATTAAATTCGCGTGGCCTGGTCGAGGCCAATAAACAATCGCTGGAAAACTCACTCGGCTAATATGGTCTCCGCCTGATTCCACAGGAAAGCTCTGCTCAGTTCGCCGACATAAACCCGGCGAATAATTCCAGATCGGTCGATGAATATTGTCGTCGGCAAACCGATGCCGCCGAATCGGGAGAAAATTTGCTGGGTCCTGTCGAAGCCAGCCAACGAGGACGGCGCATCTACCCATACCGGGTAGGTGACTTTGACCGAGTTGACGTAGTTTCTGACCAGACTGGCTGATTCGCCAACATCCAGGCCAATAACGCTTTTCCTGGTAGTCGCGATGCAGCTCATCCAGCAATGGCATTTCTCGTCGACAGGGTGGGCACCAGGTTGCCCAGAAATTGATGATCACTGCCTGACCGGCGTAGTCTGATATTTTTTCCGTTGCCCCGTCCAGATTTTGTAGCTGAAAGTCGGGAAAAGAATCTCCGACGCCCGCTATGCCCGGATCTCGTAACAGATCGAGCGAAGCCGTTGCGCCGGAAAATATCAATCCCGCTGCGAGATAGCTTCCCGCGATCAGCTTCAGGTAAGGCTGGCGCAGGCGAGGCTTTTGCCGGTAAGT
>CAXBMV010000113.1:0-8063 GCA_963976575.1 uncultured Gammaproteobacteria bacterium
ATCGAAAGTGGTATAGACGTACCCACGGCCAATACCATTTTCATCAATCGCGCCGACAAACTGGGGCTGGCGCAACTACACCAGATCCGCGGCCGGGTCGGACGCTCGCATCATCGTGCATACGCCTACCTGCTGGTTCCACACGAGAGATCAATGAGCAGCGACGCTCGCAAACGGCTGCAGGCAATAGAATCACTGGAAGATCTCGGCGTCGGCTTTACCCTGGCCACCCATGATCTCGAGATACGCGGTGCCGGTGAAATTCTCGGCGAGGGACAGAGCGGTCAAATCAGCGAGATTGGATTTACCCTCTATTCAGAGTTGCTCGAACGGGCTGTACAATCGATCAAGGCCAATCTGCCGATAGATTTCGACAGGCCCTTGATGCGCGCATCCGAA
This sequence comes from uncultured Gammaproteobacteria bacterium, assembly GCA_963976575.1. Classification (GTDB taxonomy): domain Bacteria; phylum Pseudomonadota; class Gammaproteobacteria. Next base: position 400 of record CAXBMV010000113.1, read on the forward strand.
GTCGATTTCCATATACCGGCCCTGATTCCTGAGACCTATATTGCCGATATCCACAGGCGCCTGATCGAGTACAAGCGCATAGCCTCAGCCAGCAATAACGAGGCACTTCGTGAAATCCAGATCGAGTTGATCGACCGATTCGGCCTGCTGCCCGATGCGTTAAAGCATTTGTTCCGGGTTACCCAGATCAAGCTTCAAACCCTGGCGATGGGAATAGACAAAATCGATATCGGTGTTCAGTAGTAACCCCAACATTGACCCGATGAAAATCATCGAGTTAATCCAGAGCAAACCACAACAATTTCGCTTTGATGGTAAACAAACCTTGCGCATCGTCTGTCAAAATGATGAACTTGAAGCCCGCTTTGCGCAATTAGAAAAACTGTTAAAAGAGTTATCCCAAAATCGATGAAACACCTTGCCCTGGCCTTTATTTCCAGCCTGTTATTCGCTAGCCCGCAGTTGCAGGCTCAGCAGGATGAGCTGCCCCTGTACGAAGTCGAACTGGTGATATTCAAAAACAACCAGGTACCCAGGGGCCGGGAATTCATATTGCCGGTGATTTCCCCTGGTCGTGGCGACAAGCTGATCGAGCTTTCCTCGCCAGCTAGCGTGGAGGCTGCAAGACCACTGGGTTACCAGTTTTTACCCTCCGACAATTTGCGCCTGAACGAAATAGTTGCAAAACTTGTGCTCTCATCCCGCTACGAATTGTTATTGCATACCGCCTGGCGACAACCCGGGGTTGAGCTAGAGCAGGCCCTGCCTATCTGGATCAAAGGGGGGCGGGTTTATGGCAACGAATACACTTCTATCGACAACCGCATCGATTTACAGGGTATGGCACCGGCATCCTTCGATGAATCCGTAAACGCGACCGCTTTGCAGGTCGAGTCAAGCGAGCTACTATCACCTGCCCCGGCAGCTCTTGGTGGCGAACTCTATGAACTGGAAGGGAAAATCACCATCGCGCTATCGCGCTATCTGCACAGTTATGTCGACCTGGTGCTAAGACGTCCGCAACTGGAAATCGATGAATTGCCGAATAGCAATGCGCAGGGTTTGAGCTATACACAGAATTCTGCGGACACTCGCATACTCAACAATCACCGCCTCAAAGAGCACCGGCGCATGCGCAGCAAAACACTACACTTTCTTGATAACCCGGAATTCGGCCTGCTGGTGTTGATAACCCCCTACAAGGTCCCGAAAAATGTCGAGGAAGCTATTATTGAAGCCATACAGGAAGATGCCGCCGCCGACAATAGCGGCAGCATTACCCAGTAAGCGCCGTGAAGCAGTGACATCGGCCCTGTTAATGTATACTCTCGCTGTTAACTCACCGGAATAAACCAATCTTGAAAGCCATCACATCCGCGTTGTTGCTCGTTGCTTTAATCGGCCTGCATGGGTCATTGTCTGCTGCTGAGACCCGCTATGTTACCGACGAATTCGAAGTCACCCTGCGTAGCGGCACCAGCACATCGAACAGTATCGTACGCATGCTTAAAAGTGGCGAGCCGGTTACTCTGCTGGAACAGGATTTGGCGTCGAAGTATTCGCTGGTAGAAACCGCCGATAATAGAAAGGGCTATATACTCAGCCGATTTCTCGAGGACCTGCCTTCGGCCAGGCAAAGACTGGCGGATTTGCAGCTAGGCTTTGAAAAGCTACAGGGCGAAATGAGCGAGCAAAAAACCAGTGCGCGTAAATTGCGTAGCGAACTGACACTGGCGCAAACAGACAATAGCGCGCTGAAAAAAACCCTGCGCGCCTCCGAAGAGGAACTGTCTGCGGTACGTAACGCCGCCGCCAATACCCTGGAAATTCTCGAACAGAATAAGCAAATGGAAACCCAGATAGCACAACTGCGCACAGACAAGCAGTTGCTAGGCGACGAAAATGCAGAACTCAAGGACAGCACCAAACTGGACTGGTTTATCCGCGGTGGCGCGGTGTCGCTGATTGCCTTTGTCATAGGAATACTGGTTACCCGCATACGCTGGCGCAAGCAGGATTCCTGGGGTTCTTACTGAGGCAGGTTTAGCGGGTTATCCGGGTCTATGCCTATCATGAACGGCTCATCGCGATTCATACTGGTCAACTGGTAAACCAGACCCATCCACTTGCCCACTACGGCGCTGGCGGTGTCCCGCCAGGTATTATCGAGATTCGCCAGAATCAGGTCTTCCGGAAATTCTTCCACTTCTATTCCTTTGGCCAGGCTGGAATCCACGCGCGCCTGATACTCGCGTAACACGGCCGCTTCGAAGTCGCCAAAATAATTTTCCGGCATCGGCGGGTAGGCATCGAGGCTGCCATCGATGTACAAATTCACTTCACGCTTATACTCCTTGAGCAGTGATACGGTATCGTACTCCGGATGACCCTGGAAAAAGACACTGCGAAAACCATCGGGACTGGTGGCCAGGTGCACACAGTCTCCTTCACCGCTGGCCAGTATCTTCAACCCCGCTGCCTCGAACTGTTCGCGGTGAATACTGTTCCAACGCGAATGAGGCACGTCGAAACGACTATTAATGTCGGCCACCAGCGGGTGGGTCGGTTCAATCACGCGGTGCTGAAACACGCCCCATTTCTTGTCTTCCCTGGGCTCGCGTTTCTGAGCATAGCGAAACTCCATAACCGCGTGGGTAGCCAGGCAGGAACAAAGCGTGGAAGTCACGTTCTCGTGTGCCCAGTCGGCAACCTCCTGTAACGGCTTCCAGAAAGGCTGGGTAGACAGGTCAGGGCCGATCACGTTGGCACCGGTGATAATCAAGGCATCCAGACCCTGCTCTCTTACCTGGTCGAAGCTCTGGTAATAACGATCGACATAATCGCTGGCTTCCTCACCTCGCTGCAATTCCTTCAATGAAAACGGGTGCACGAAAAACTGGGCAATCGGGTTACTCTCGCCAATCAGGCGAAAGAACTGGCGCTCGGTGGCGGATAAGGCCGCATCCGGCATCATGTTGAGCAAACCGATATGCAACTCGCGGATATCCTGCTGTTGCGCTGTCTCGGCACTGAGTACACGCAGGCCATTGTCTTTCAGCTTGGAAAAAGTGGGTAAGCCGTTATGGGCGACTAATGGCATCAGCTTTGCCTCTCGATAGCTGTTTCCAGCAATTGCAGAAAGTCGACATCGTCTTTGACCTTGTCTACCTCGTCCGACGTCACCGTGTAACCATGCCCGGCAATGGCATCGTAGCGCGGCAGGCGCGAGTGAAACAAATGCGGGAATACCCAACGGGCAAATTCATCCGGATCGATCTGTGCGACATAACGTATACCGGTTTCCCGGTAATAAAGTTGTAAGTGTTCCTGTAGAAAATCGGCGCGATAATAAAGCGGCTTGGGAGAACTTTGTGCGCGTTCGATGAGTACATTTTCCTGCGCCTGATTGGTGGTCTGGATATACAGGATCAGGGTAGAGTCGATGAGTATGTCCATCACTCCGGGTTCATCCAGTTCACAGAGACTGCCACCGACGTCGTTGACGAAATGCGGGTAGCCATAAATTTCCTGTGCTTTCTTGATGAAATGCGGCAGATCCATCATCGCGTCGATCTCGGCCTGGCGGTAAATTGCCTGGCGCTCAATAAACTCGCCCAGCTCGACACCACCCAGTTCGGGGTTTCCGAGTTTGCCGACAAAACTCAATACCGGTCCGAGGTCGTTAACACGAATGTTATTGTGTATATAGATCCAGTCATTGCGCAGCAGGTCACGCAGAAACGGAACCTTTATCGCCTGAGCCTTGAGCATGTCGATAATATGTTCGTCCAGGTAGCGCGTGCCGATCCGATAATCACCGGAATAATGAAACCAGTTCCTGCCGCGCAACTTGGCAGAAAGATGCGATTTACCCACGCCTGACATACCCACCAGGGTAACCCGCTTGTTTTTCCAGTCGCGAAATTCTTTTTGACTAAACTTCAATGCCGACTCCAGTCTGTTAAGCGCTCAGATTATGCATGATCGTGGACACAGGTGAAACCTGAGTTTTGTCTTTACCCTTGTGCGTCAGCGATTATAATCCTGTTTCTTTTCCCCGTTCGTATCAGCATGGATCTCGAATTCGACTATGTCATCATTGGTGCCGGTTCTGCTGGCTGCGTACTCGCCAACCGCTTGAGTGCCGACGCAAAGCACAGCGTACTGCTGCTCGAAGCTGGCGGCAGTGACAGGCGTTTCTGGGTGCAAACCCCGATTGGATACGGCAAGACTTTTTATGACCCGAGTTGTAACTGGATGTACAACACCGAGGCAGAAAAAGGACTGAACAACCGGAGCATCTACTGGCCCCGCGGCAAGATAGTCGGTGGTTCCAGTTCGATCAACGCGATGGTTTATATTCGCGGGCAACAACAGGACTACGACGACTGGCGTGATCTTGGCAACCCCGGCTGGGGATACCAGGATCTGCTCCCCTATTTCAAAAAATCGGAAACCTTCTCCGATGGTGGCAACCAATACCGTGGCGACAGCGGACCACTCTATGTAAATAATGTCAGCGACCAATACCACCCGCTATGCCAGACATTCTTTACCGCAGCACAGCAGCACGGTATAGGTTATAACCCGGACTTCAACGGTGAAACCCAGGAAGGTGTCGGTTACTACCAGATCACCGCACGCAACGGGCGACGCATGTCGGCAGCCCGCGCCTACCTGCACCCCGCGTTGAAACGTAACAATTGCGAACTCATCAGCAATGCCCATGTCACGCGCATTGAATTCGACCAGCGGCTAGCCCGCGCAGTCGAATTCCGCCATCAGGGAATACTCAAACGAGTGCGCGCAAAAGTTGAAATCATTCTCAGCGCCGGCGCGATAAACTCCCCCCAGTTACTGCAGCTATCCGGTATTGGCGACAGCAAGCTACTGCGCCAGCATGATATCCCCGTTGAAAATGACTTGCCTGGAGTTGGCCAAAACCTGCAGGATCACCTCGACTGCTGTTACTTTTACCGATCGCGCGTGCCAACGCTGAACAACCAGCTCGGCCCCTGGTGGGGCAAGGCCCTGGCCGGGATGCAATACCTGTTATTTCGCAAGGGTCTGTTATCGCTGAGTGTCAATCAGGCAGGTGGATTCGTCAAAAGCCACTCTTCTCGCCCACGCGCCAATATGCAGATGTACTTTGGCGCCATGACCTATACCACCACCAGGGTTGCCGGAAAAAGGCCGCTGATGAAACCCGATCGATTCCCCGGCTTCCTCAACTCGATCGGGCAAATCAGGCCGAAGAGCCGGGGGTATTTGCAAATCGACAGTAACAATCCGTTCGCAGCGGTGAAGATTCACCCCAATTACCTGTCCGACGAAAGCGACATCGAGGAAATGCTTGAAGGGGTTAAGCTATTGCGCGCGCTGGCCCAGACCCCTGCACTACGTGACATCATCGAAGAAGAAATTATTCCCGGCGCTGCGGCGTTGTAGATGCTTCGATATTCCCCAGCCTGATCTCTGGCAACACCAACGCGCCTGTTATCATGCTTGCCGAGAAGGCCGCCGATCTGATACTCGGCCAGACAGGGGCCTGATCGTTTCAACCTCCTCCGAAAATGCCATCGAACGCGCCGCCGACAGTCCACTGCTGGGCTTCACCGCGATGTTAATGAGCATATTCCTGTTTTCGTTAATGGATGCCAGTGTCAAGTGGTTGGGAGCGATCTACCCGACCACGCAAATCATGTTTTTCCGTTGCGCTGTGGCCATGGTGCCGATAGCGCTGATCGTGATAATGCGTGGCGGCCCGCGGGTATTGCGCACCCGGCAAAAGAATCTGCACCTACTGCGCAGTTTTCTCGGTGTTTCCGCTATGGGGCTAGCCTTTTTCGCCTTCCCCCCCATCCCGTTGGCCGAGGCAATCTCGATACTGCATACCGCACCGATCTTCATGACCGCATTATCGGTATTGCTACTGGGCGAACAAGTCGGCCTGCGCCGCTGGGCGGCGGTAATCACCGGGTTTATCGGTATGCTCATAGTGGTACGTCCGGGTTCGGCCTCATTTGAGGCGGGCAGCCTGTACATGCTTGCAGCGGCCCTGTTAATCGCCTGCACCACGATCATCATCCGCCACCTAAGCGCCAAAGACGATCCGGTTTGTATCACTTTTTACTTCACCCTCACCGGCATCGCGGTCAGTCTTGCAGGATTCGCTTTACAGGACTGGGTTCTGCCGCCACTGGCCGACCTTTCGCTATTGATCCTGGTTGGCTTGTTTGGTGGCATGGCACAGTACCTGATGACCCTGAGCTATCGCCACGTTGCCATCGCTATAGTCGCGCCATTGAAGTACCTGTCTATCGTTTTTGGTGGCATGCTTGCCTACCTGGTCTGGGAAGAAGTACCCGACCTGTATGCAACCATCGGCATTAGCGTCATCATCGTCAGCGGACTCTATACCCTGCACCGCGAACTGCTCCACGGGATCAGACCCCTGCCATGAACAATACAGTCGACAAGCCCCAGCTACAAGCCTATGCCATGCTCACCTTCACCACCTGGTGCTGGGGGCTGAATGCGCTTTTCAGCAAGCTGGCCGTAGGTGAAATCGCACCCATGCAACTGGTTACTTTTCGCTGGCTCGGTGTGGTTCTGCTGTTGCTGGTTTTTACGCGCAAATACCTGCACCGGGACTGGCCCGTGCTGCGCCAACACCTGCCCTATGTGTTTATCATGGGTGCCGTCGGATTCACTGCATTCAACGCCCTGTTCTACGTTGCCGGACATTCTACTTCGGCGATTAACATCGGCATTTTGCAGGGTGCTATCCCCATATTTGTCCTGATCGGCAGTTTTCTGATTTACCGTATCCGCATAACCAGAATACAGGCCGTCGGCGTATCCATGACCCTGCTCGGTGTTGTCATAGTCGCTTCGGGAGGTGATCTGCGAGAACTGCAAGGACTGGCAATCAATCAAGGCGACCTGTTCATGCTGATCGCCTGCTTTTTTTACGCTGGCTATTCAATCGGCCTGAGCCGCCGCCCGCGCGTCTCGGCGATGGGCCTGTTTACGCTGATGGCAACAGTTGCCTGGCTGGTTTCCTTACCGCTGGTGGCTTTCGAGACTTACCAGCAGGGCTGGCAAGCACCAAGCCTTACCGGCTGGACTATAGTCCTGCTGGTTACCCTGTTACCGTCGCTGATAGCGCAGATATTTTTCATCCAGGGAGTGTCACTGATAGGTCCGGGCCGGGCGGGCGTATTCGTCAACCTGGTGCCGGTTTTTGCATCTTTGATGGCGGTGATTTTCCTTAGAGAAACTTTCGAATCCTACCACGCGTTGTCGCTAATGCTGGTGCTCGGAGGAATTGGTTTATCCGAACTGGGAAAAGCCAGGCGTACCGATTAGTTGCCCTCGATCTCCAGTGCAACCATACCCAGTGACTCCATCACCTCGAACACCAGATCGTCGGCCTGCTGACAGGCATTGGCAATCTGCGACAGACTGAGATTGCTCATTTCCCAGTTATCTATGTCGCGCAGGATTTCCCTGGTTTCTTCGTCATCCAGCGGCGGCACGTATTCGCTGAGTCGGTTAGCCAGATAAATCAGGTGACTGGCGTAACGCGAGTCGCCCTCGTGCACCGACTCGTGATGGTGTCGTGCGCAATCGATTAGCAATTCCGGCAATCCCCAATGGCG
>CAXBMV010000114.1:0-8052 GCA_963976575.1 uncultured Gammaproteobacteria bacterium
TCTGCCGCATGGGTTGTTTGCGCGCAGTGACTGGCGCGAAAACTTTATCCATCTGTACAGCTTTTCCAAGGTCTTCAGCCTGACAGGTCATAGAGTCGGTGCGATCGCGGCCGGCCGGGAATTGCTGCTGCAAGTGCAGAAAATCCAGGATTGCACCGCGATCTGCGCACCCCACCCGGGGCAGCTGGCAGCACTGTTCGGTCTGCAAAACCTGCATCAGTGGAAAATCGAAAAAGCACGCGAATTAAGCCTGCGTGCCGAAGCGATCAAACTGGCTTTCCAGCACCCGAAGTTGAAATACCGCCTGGTCAGCGCCGGCGCCTATTTCGCCTATGTCGAGCATCCCTTCGATGCCAGCTCGCGCGACGTGGTCAAACGATTGATCGAAGAGCAGGAAATTGTCAGTCTGCCAGGCAGCTATTTCGGCGAACAACAGGAACAGTATTTCCGCTTTGCCTTCGCCAATGTGCACGAAAAGCATTTTCCGGATTTAATCGACCGACTGGTCGCCAGCCAGTCTTCAGGAGACAGATAATCATGAGCAAAGCAATCAAGGGTGCCTGTCTCTGCGGCCGCGTCAGCTTCGAAGTCAGCGGCCCTTTCAGTGCCTTTCATCTCTGCCATTGCAGCCAGTGCCGCCGCTCCACCGGGTCCGCGCACGCGTCGAATATTTTCACCGAGCCTGATCGTATTCGCTGGCTCAGCGGTGAAGATCTGGTAAAACGATATATCCCAGAGCAGGAAGGTGTAATCACCAAGTCATTCTGTACCCATTGCGGTTCGCTGGTGCCTTACACCAGCCTGAAAAGCGGCAAGCTGATTATTCCCGCCGGCTCACTCAACGAAGCGCCGGGCATTGACCCGCAGGACAATATTTTCTGGCAGGACCGCGCCGACTGGTACGACAAGGGCCTCGCCGCGGAGCGTTGCCTGCAGGAACCCGGCGAGTGAACTAAAGCGCTTCATTGCGCCTCTGATAAAGACCAAGAACAAGAAACCGGGCGATTATTTTGAACAGAATATTCCTGCTGTGCTTGTTGCTGCTGTCTAGCGCTGGACTATACGCCGGCAAAATCGAGACGCTCAGCAAGACCGAGTTTGCCTTCGACATGGCGGGCAGTCGTATTGAAGTCCGTATTCGAGACAAGGTTTTGCTGGGAAAGCAGGAGATGCTGCTCGAATGGGTACACTATTCGGCACAAACCGTCAGTGCATACTATGGTCGTTTTCCGGTCGACAAGGTGAAAATTGATCTGCAGGTTTCGGGCGGGCACGCGGTTAAATTCGGTCAGGCATTCGGTGGCGAGTCGCCTTACCTGCGCATCGTCATAGGCGAAGACGTATACCCCGAAATGCTCAGCGACGACTGGATCCTGGTACACGAAATGGTGCATCTGGCGATGGCCGACGTGCCACAGGAAAATCGCTGGCTGCTGGAAGGCCTGGCCACCTATGTCGAATCCATAGCGCGCGCCCAGCGGGGATACCTGAGCGAAGATTTCGTCTGGAACGGGTTTCTAAACCGCATGCCCCAGGGCTTACCCCAGCAAGGCGACAGAGGTTTGGACAGGACCCCAACCTGGGGCCGTACCTACTGGGGAGGCGCCATATTTTGTCTGCTCGCCGATATCGAGATCCGCAAGCTGACCGAAAACCGCTACAGCCTGCGTGACGCGCTCAAGGGTATTCTCAATGCCGGCTACTCGATGCAGGCCAGCGCCAGCCCTGAACAGATATTCAATGCCGGCGACAGCGCAGTTGCGTGGCTGTACTCCTGCCTCTGTACCAGAAAATGAAGGCTGACCCCTTTCCGATAGACCTCGAGGCCCTGTGGGTTTCGCTGGGTGTCGGCATTGTTAATAATCGCGTTGTATATAACGACGAAGCACCGATGGCCTATATTCGCAAACGTTTGCTGAAATCCTGAAACCAGCTCAGAGGTAGCGACGAATCTCGCGCCAGGCATTCAGCTTGTCATCGAAGCTCATGCCCGCATTGGCAGGGCTGGTCGAAGGCATACGCAGCAAATCGGGTTGAGTCCCGGCTGGCAAGGTTGGTAACACCAGTTGTCTGAAAAACTTTTCCGAGGCGGCGCCGTTAAAAATAATTGCCTGTACTGCGGGGAAGCGCTCTAACAGGCCGGCGATATCATTGGCTTCGGCCGAGTGACTGTCTATCTTCGCATCCAGACTTCCGGGCCTGACGCAGGCGCGCAAGCTGTCCCAGAGGATCACCGGATGCGCGCTTATTTGATCCAGCCTGCTCTGGTAACTCGCCTCAGCCTCGATACCAAAAATATCGGCCATGATGCGCCAGAAGGCGTTACGCGGGTTGGCGTAGTATTGAACTTGTTGCAGCGAGACGACACCCGGCATGCTGCCAAGTATGATCAGGCGTGGATTGACACCGATGACCGGTTCAAACGAATGAACCCGGGACATGGACGCTTCCCGTTTTACTTCTTCATCTGGTCAAAAAATTCGAGGTTGGTCTTGCTCGCCTGCATACGTCCAAGCACGAATTCCATGGCTTCCATTTCATCCATTGCGTGCAGAAACTTGCGCAGTATCCAGACCTTTTGCAACTCATCGGCTTCGATGAGTAATTCTTCACGACGCGTACCCGAGCGATTGATATTGATCGCCGGAAAAACACGCTTTTCGGCGATACGTCGATCGAGGTGGATTTCCATGTTACCGGTACCCTTGAATTCCTCGTAAATAACCTCGTCCATTTTCGATCCGGTTTCGATCAGCGCGGTCGCGAGGATAGTCAGGCTTCCGCCTTCCTCGATATTCCTGGCTGCACCGAAGAAGCGCTTGGGACGGTGCAGTGCATGCGCGTCGACACCGCCGGTAAGTACCTTGCCGGAGGAAGGGATAGTTGTGTTATAGGCCCGGGCAAGACGCGTAATCGAGTCCAGCAATATAACCACGTCACGCTTGTGCTCAACCAGTCGCTTGGCTTTTTCTATTACCATTTCGGCAACCTGCACGTGTCGGCTGGCGGGCTCGTCGAAAGTCGAGGCAACCACTTCGCCCTTGACCATGCGCGCCATCTCGGTGACTTCCTCGGGACGTTCATCGATCAGCAAAACGATCAGATAACAATCCGGGTGATTGCTGGCAATACTCTGCGCGATATTCTGCAACATCAGCGTCTTACCTGCCTTCGGCGGAGATACCACCAGACCACGCTGGCCTTTGCCGATAGGCGACACCAGGTCGATGATTCTTGCGGTTATATCCTCGGTGCTGCCGTTACCGCGCTCCAGCTTCATGCGGTCATTGGCGTGCAACGGGGTCAGATTTTCAAACAGCACCTTGTGCTTGACGTTTTCCGGCAGATCGAAATTGATTTCATCGACCTTGAGCAGCGCAAAATAACGCTCGCTGTCTTTGGGCGGCCTGATCTTGCCACTAATGGTATCGCCGGTGCGAAGATTAAAGCGCCTGATCTGGCTGGGCGATACATAAATATCATCGGGGCCTGCAAGATAAGAACTGTCCGCAGAGCGCAGAAAACCAAAGCCGTCTTGCAGAATCTCCAGCACACCTTCGCTGAAAATATCCTCGCCCTGCTTCGCCTGGGCCTTGAGGATACTGAAAATAATGTCCTGCCGACGCATGCGCGACGAGTGATCGCCACCCATGGCTTTTAGAATTTCGATTAATTCAGGGACGGATTTGAGCTTCAGTTCGCTTAGATTCATATTTGGAATGCAATAGCTGCAGGGTTAGAGTAAAAGACCCACGAGAGGCCTGTGCAATAAAATTCGGAAAAGGATTCGTTAGTCTGGTTTTTTTTCGGGAATCGCCGACAGGAATGCGGCAACGATTGAAAGGGAGAGTAGCACAGTAAAAAAGGGCCGTCTACTACTTAAAGAAGGCCCTTTTTGATCGGGTTTTTACTAGATATTGCTGTCCAGAAACGCGGTTAATTGCGACTTCGATAATGCACCAACCTTGGTTGCCTCAACCGCACCACCCTTGAACAACATCAGCGTGGGAATGCCACGGATGCCGTACTTCGGCGGTGTGTTGGCATTGTCGTCGATATTCAGTTTTGCCACGGTAACCCGGCCATCGTATTCGTCGGCGATTTCTTCGAGTATCGGCGCGATCATCTTGCAGGGTCCACACCATTCAGCCCAGTAATCAACCAGCACAGGACGGTCGGCCTGTAATACGTCGGCTTCGAAACTTTCGTCTGAAAGGTATACTATTTTTTCACTCACGCGCTTCTCCAGCCGCTAGGCCAATGATTGAGACCGACAATTTAGTCGCATCGCTTTTAACTGTCAACATTGCCGAAGCAGTCGCCGACTCGAGCATTCTGTGTCTGATAACAGCTTAAAATGGGTCCTGATTCGGCGATTTCAAATCACAGCGCAGCTTTTATTGCAATTTGCTACCATAGTCGGCTTCATTCACCTCACAAGAGAATTCGCCAAGTTATGGGGCAACAACATTTAACCGAGCAAAAATTCAGTTCACTGAATCTGGATGAGCGATTGCTGCTAGCCCTGGATAAGCTCGAATTCCAGTTTTGCACGCCGATACAGGCCAAATCATTGCCTTTATTACTGGAAAACAAGGATGTATCCGGACAGGCACAGACAGGCACCGGTAAAACCCTGGCCTTTCTGCTGGCCTGCGCGCAACGCATCCTGCATTCCGACAAGGGAGACACCCAGGCCGGTAAGCCGCGCGCACTGATACTTGCGCCGACGCGCGAACTGGCCCTGCAAATTCATAAAGATGCCGAGGAGCTGCTGCGCGGCCTGCCGCTGAAACTGGCTCTGTGCTACGGCGGCAAGGCTTACGAACAACAAAAAGCGCAGTTCGATGAACCGGTTGATATTCTCATAGGCACACCGGGACGATTGATCGATTTCTTCAAGCAGAAACTGTACAACCTGAAGAATATCGAGGTGATGATTCTGGACGAGGCTGACCGCATGTTCGACATGGGTTTTATCCAGGACATTCGCTTCCTGCTGCGTCGCCTGCCCGACCCCGAGTTACGTCTAAGTATGCTGTTCTCCGCCACCATGGCGCAAAAGGTGATGGAGCTTGCCTACGAACACATGAACATGGCGCAGCTGGTGAAGATAGAATCCGACTCACCGGCGGTGGACAATATTGAGCAGAGTATGTACCACCCGGCCAACCATGAAAAAATACCCCTGCTGCTAGGTCTGATGTTAAAGCTGAAACCGCAGCGCAGTATTATTTTCGCCAACACCAAGCACGCCACGGTGCGCATCTGGGAATTCCTCGAGGGTAACAATTTGCAATCGGCGCTGATCTCCGGAGACATCCATCAAAACAAACGCGAAAAGCTGCTGAAAGAGTTTCACGATGGCGCCTACTCTATTCTGGTGGCTACCGACGTGGCTTCGCGCGGCTTGCATATTCCCGATGTTACCCATGTTTTCAATTACGACCTGCCCGAGCTGGGCGAGGATTATGTGCACCGCATCGGACGCACCGCCAGGGCCGGCAAATCCGGCGCGGCAATCAGCTTCGCCTGCGAAGACTATGCGGTGAACCTGATCGACATCGAAACATATACGAGGCACTCGATTCCCACCATGTCGATTAGTAGCGAACTGCTGGTGAAGCCGAAACCCCCGGTGCGTATGAAGACCTCCAAACCCCGACGCGCTGGCGACAGCACTGGGCGCAAACCACAGCGACCAGGCCAATCCAGGCATCAGAATTCGCGCAGGTAGGCAGCATGAGCAGTTACGAAAAAGTCTTGTTACTCGGTGGCAGCGGTTTCATCGGCAAACAACTGGCCTTTGCACTCGCCAACAGGGGATGTCAGGTCACCGTGCCGAGCCGTCGTCCACACCGCCATAGAGACTTGCTGGTACACCCCAATATTCGTCTCGTTGAATCGCGACTATTCGATGCAAGCGAATTAAAATCCCTATGCCAGGGTCAGCAGCTGGTAGTCAACCTGCTCGGCATTCTGCATGAAAAACGCAAGGGCGACTTCCGCAGGGTTCATGTCGAATTCGTCAAGATGCTGGTGACCAGCTGCAGCGAGAGCGGTATATCACGGCTGCTGCATGTCAGCGCGCTGGGCGCAAGCCAGGCAACCGGTAGCAGTCTCTACCTGCGCTCCAAGGGTGAGGGAGAAAACCTGCTGCATACCTTCGGTCAACGCGGCCTGCATGTCACCAGTTTTCAACCATCGGTGGTATTCGGCAAGGACGACCAGTTCATCAATCGATTTGCCGGTATCCTGAAATTCTGCGTCGGATATTTTCCGCTGGCCTGCGCCGACTCCAAATTGGCGCCGGTGTACGTCGGCGATCTGGTCGAGCGCATCATTGGCGCAATCGATGATCGCAATAGCTATGGCAAGCGTTATCCGGTTTGTGGTCCCGAAGCTTTCAGCCTGAAGCAAATTATAGAACTGATTATCAGCAACTTGAAAATACCCTGCCGGGTACTGCCGCTGGGCAAGGGATTATCAAAGATGCAGGCTGTGATATTGCAAAACCTGCCCGGAAAACTGTTCACCATGGACAATTATCGCTCGCTGCAAACCGACAACGTCTGTGATGGTAGCGATTGCTGCACCACCAGCCTGCGCCAGTACCTGCCCGGTTTGACGGTCTTATTTGGTAACAAGCGCGAATACGATCGTTTTCGCAGGGATTACCCGGCGAGCGGTCCGCGTGGAGACGGCATGTGAAGACTTACCAGGTCGGTGGTTGTGTACGCGATCGCCTGCTCGGAATCGAGATCAAGGACATAGACTGGGTAGTCACCGGCGCCAGTGTCGAGCAAATGCAGGCCGCCGGATACAAGCCAATAGGCAAGGACTTCCCGGTGTTCCTGCACCCGCAAAGCAAACAGGAATATGCGCTCGCTCGCAGCGAGAGAAAAGTTGGCCCGGGTTACCGCGGCTTCCAGGTTGACTCCGACCCGAGCACCACGATAGAGCAGGACCTGTTGCGCCGCGACCTGACCATAAACGCGATTGCCGAAGACGAACAGGGCAATATCATCGACCCCTATGGTGGTCGCGCCGATATCGAAGCGCGCTGCCTGCGCCATGTTTCCGAGGCTTTTGTCGAGGACCCGGTACGGGTATTGCGGCTGGCACGTTTCGCCGCCCGATTTCATCACCTCGGCTTCAGTATTGCCGATGAAACCCGGGCACTGGTCAGGCAAATCGGCCAGTCCGGAGAACTGCAAACCCTGGTGGCGGAACGCGTCTGGCAGGAAATGTCACGCGCACTCGATGAAGCCGACCCGGCGGTTTTTTTCCAAAGCCTGCGCGAATGCGAAGTCCTGCAGTTCCTTTTCCCGGAAATCGACAGCCTCTTCGGCGTTCCCCAAACGGCTAAATATCATCCCGAAATCGACACCGGCGTACACGTCATGATGGCATTGCAAAAGTGCGCCGAAATGGAACTGGATAACCAGACCCGTTTTGCCGTGTTGATGCACGACCTCGGCAAAGCCACGACGCCTGCTCATGTACTGCCATCACACCACGGTCACGAACAGCGAGGCACCAGCCTGGTCAAGGCATTCTGCAAGCGCTGGCGCGTTCCAAAGGCGCATACCGAACTGGCATTGATCACCACCGAATTTCATACCCACGTACACCGCGCCTTCGAGCTGAAGGCGCAAACCCTGCTTAAATTCCTCACTCGCGCCGACTGCTTTCGCAAAGCCGAACGTTTCGAGCAAATGCTGCAGGCCTGTATTGCCGATCTGCGCGGGCGCACCAATTTCGAAAATAGCCCCTACCCTCAGGCCGATTTTCTCTCAGGGCTGGCGAAAACCCTGCGCGAGGCCGATATCAGCGAAGTCCAGCAGCAGGGCCTCAGCGACCGTGCCCTGGGGGCAGCGATTCAGGAACTCAGGCTGAAATTAATCGAACAATATAAACAACTAGCCCTTGAAAATACTGGCGAGGCGGGCATCCAGGTATCGCAGCAATCGGTATAGCGGCGTGAAGAAAGCCAATACTCCGACCATGACACCCAGCGAATTGGCGAACATATCCGCAAGCTCGGGGAAG
>CAXBMV010000115.1:0-8046 GCA_963976575.1 uncultured Gammaproteobacteria bacterium
TGGTGTATCCGAGACGATCATCGTCTCCGACGGTGCCGCCGACGACCATCCCGCAGCTAATGCCGACACGGGTGTGCAGGACCTTGCCGTTTCCAAAGGTGCGTTTTTCTGTGTCCTCGATAATATCGATCGCCGCGCGCACGGCACTTAGGGCATGGTCAACATCGTGCACCGGTAAATTAAAGCTGGCCAACACCGCGTCGCCCTGGAACTGGGTAATCACGCCGCCATGTCTGCGAATAGCCGCGCCGACAACGCCAAAGTATTCATTGAGCATGGTGAGAATTTCGGGCGGATCGAGCTGCTCGGAAACCGAGGTGAATCCACGTACATCGGTGAACAGGATAGTTGCTTCCCGGGCCTGCGGCACCAATGCCCCACGATCTTTCATCAGTTCAGCAGCAACGGCATCAGGGACCAGTCGCCGAAAGGTGGCGCGGATGTTTTCCCTCTCCTTGAGCCCCATCGCCATTTTATTGACGTGCTCGGTGAGTCGACCGAGCTCATCGCTGGTTAACACCGGGGCGCGGGTGTCGAGATTTCCGTCGCTGATGTGCTGTACCGCATCAATCAGTATGTTCATCGGATAAGTGAGGCGACGATGCACGAAGATCAGAACGCTGACCGTCAGCAACACGCTACTGCCGAAGTTGATCCAGAAACCTTGCGTAGGCGACAGCCCATGCAGAAATTCGAGATTCCCCATGTAGAACCCCTGGATAGCAAACAAAGTGGTAGGTAATACCGCAATCGATAGAAACGCGATGAGAAGGGTCGTTCCAAGGTGGCCCCGGTCGGGGGAAGGCGTCTCGATGCCGTGTTCGAACAGGTACTTTCGAAGGCGCGATACATAGTCGCCCATGAGGAAGTACATGAAAACGCCAAGAAAAACACCGTAGAAGCCCGGCACGCCAATCAGCCCGAGCATCGTCGGCCAGGAAAGATCGTTAAGACGACAGTCAATACAATTGAGATGGGCTGCAATCAGTGGTGGAGTTATCGATATTAAACTCAAGACAATGGTTGAGGCGCCTAGCAGTCCTGGTAAAAAGTCGATCCGGTGCAGCGCACCCGCGGTGGTCGCCCGCCCCGATAGCACATTGGAAGTCGGACGAAATAGGCAAAACGCCAATGCTTGATTCGAAAGGCCGAACACCAAAACGGTATAGGTGATAGCTTCGTAGGCCTCGGAACGAAGCTTGCCTGCAATTAGCAAGACAACAAGCAAAAGGGTGAATACTCCGGTCAGGCTGAAGATAGTCAGTTGAAAGCGAACATTCATCGAGATCCAGCGGGTGTTTATTGGCACAAGGAATTCCTTTGAGGTGGAAGTTAAAAGACGCGGGCATCGCTGCTTTGAAGTGCCTGAATCATAGCAGGCTACAAACTCCTAACGAAGTGCGGTGACGGACTGGCGCAACTATCGTCGTTCATCAACACTCGCTGTTGGCACAATTAAAAACTCCGATGGTCACGCCTCGTAAATTGAGTGAGTTTGAAAAATTTCTTGTCAGCTCTTTAGAATAAAGCGTAATGCTGCAAGGAGAACTGGTGATGATCGGAAAATTCGATACTAACGAGGCTTTGAAAGGAATAAATCCGCGCACCCAAAAGTGGTAAAGACGGGGTATGGGCCCGCTGAGCAAATGGTTGAGTGAGGCCGCATCGGAAGCGGGGTCAGGAAGTCAAATTACGGATGTTGTGGAGCCTGACCGCAAGAACGACAAGTCCTTAATAACAATCGCTGCCAAGATCGGCTCGGATACGCCTCGGAATCGTGACGATACTTTCGAATACAGTTTGTATCCGTTCACCTGCCATCTGCCTATGCGTGTGATCGAATAGTGCTGAGTACTTCGGCATAGGAATGCGCCAGCTATATAATCCAGTACGCAAATCGTTCGAGAATTGGCACGTCTTCGATGAGAGGTTCATTAACCCCACTCAGATGTGCGTTGGCCATGGGCTAGGGATCAAGGACTACGACATTGTTGCTGATTGGGAATATACTCGGGTAGTCCCGAAGGCTTCACTGGACGTATTCAGTTTATCTACTCAAATAGGGGATATATCGATGATCTTTTCATTTAAAAAATTACCTCTGGTCCTGGCTTGTGCCACTTTGATTGGCGCATACCCGGGAGTGTCATCTGCTTTCAGCATAACTGGCGACGATAAAACTAAAGTTGATATTTATGGTTATATCAAGGCCGACGCACGCTATGACGTGAATGAAAACCTGGGCAATAAAAGCCCTGCGGCAGATATTAACGCAGTTAATGCGACGGGCCTGGCGCCCACAACAGCCAATCAAACGGATGGTCACTTCAATATGACCATGCAACAAACACGACTGGGACTCAATTTTAGTCAGGGCACCGATTCTGGAGACATCGCCGCCAAGCTGGAAGGCGACTGGGCCTCCGGGGGGGGGCTGCCTATGCCTTTCGGATTCGGCATGCTTACGTGGAGTATCACGGCATACTGGTAGGTCAGACCTGGTCGAACTTCACCTCCTGGAATGACTGGGCTGACAGCCTGGACTGGAACGGTGCAATCGGACACTCAGGTGGCTTCCGCACCAATCAGGTTCGTTATACCTATGCCATGGGAGAGGGTATGTTTTCGGTTGCTCTGGAGGATTCGGCCGGGACGGTTACGAATGCGCCCGCCAATAGCGCGAAAGTTGATTTTCCAAATATCAGCGCGCGCTACGAAGGCAAGGGCGATAAATTCAAATACGCGCTGGGAGTGGTGGGTCAACAGTTCAAGCTGGATAATGGCTCAGGCAATGCCACGCCAGTGAATGAGTCACAGACTGGCGCGGGTGCCATGTTCAACCTCTCCTACGACCTTAGTGACCAGACCAGTATTCTGGGGGGCGTTGTCGGGGGTGACGGCATGGGTGACTACATTTATATTATGCCCGGCAGTCTTTCCACCTACTACGATGGCGCTAAAATCCAAACCCTGAGCCAACTCGGTGCAACCCTGGCAGTATCCCACAAGCTCGATCCCAAAACCGACCTGGCCGTGTCGCTCGGCTATATCGATACGGGGGTGGATAGCGCCAAGGTGGCCGATGGGTTTTTTAATGCCGCGACGGTTGAAAACCAGAAGTCGGCCTTGATTACCTACACCTTCAGCCCGGCCAAACACTTGATGTATGGTGGTGAAATCGCGCATTACTGGAATACCCTGGCGGCTAGCGGTAATACCGGCAGTGCGACTCGTCTCCAGTTCAGCGCCAAATACTCATTCTGAGGCAACATTAATTCATTTTTGTCACTCACTAAGTGCATTTAATCTCCAGGGCTGGTAATTCACCAGCCCTGTCTTTCAGGCTATAAGCGCCGTAATCCCGATTATACTGCTCCGCTGATCCGGTTGAGGCTGGCCTGGTTGTGTTGTATCTCCTTGTCCACCCGGGAACCGGGCCTGTTTCTGTGAAAATGGCAGTTGAGAAGATGCATTGTTCACTCGAGGCAGGCTGTCTATACTTCCGGGACATTATCGCCAATCAGGAGGAAGTACCCGGTGCTATCCCGCTTCAAGTTGTTTCTGTGCTCCCTGCTCATCGTCTGCCTCGGTTTTTTTGCGGGCCTGTCCCCCGCAGCGGCGCAAACGACAACCGCAGAGACGATCCCCGCACCAGCGAATACCGCGGCGACAGTGGATTTCGACGCCGTGGCGATACAGCGCATACATGCCTCGCTGACAGAGCTGCGCGCGCGTGCTGTCGACCTGTTCGCTGCCGCGCGTGAACTGCCCGCGGGCATTGAGGAGGTCGGCGCCCGACTGGAAGGCGGAGTTCAGGTCGCTTCAGTCGAAGATGTTTTCAGCGGGTTTCTGCTGATTGTTATTGTCGGGGGCATCGCCTGTTTCTTGACCCAGCGAGCGCTAGGCCGCTGGTCAGACGGGGTCATGCAACACTCGACCAGGGCGTACAGCCGAGTTCTGGCCAATCTCTGTAAGGCCCTGTTACCAGCCCTGGTCTTCGCCCTGGTTAGCATTGGAGTCTATGTTAGCGGATGGAATGACAGCGGCGGACTTTCGCAATTTCTGTTGCTGCTGGTGCACTGGGCAGTTGCTGCCCTGGTCGTGTTCCGGTTGCTGGCGATGGTTTTTGCAGTAGAACAACGGCAGCAACGCCTTGTTGCGCTCGATGACCGGCAGGCAAGGGTGGCCCATTATTGTTTGACCGCTGGCATATCGCTGCTCGGCCTGGTCACGCTGCTCATTCACTTTGCCTCGGGCCACGCGCTTGCGCCGTCCCAGGTGTTGCTGCTCAACCTGGCGACTACGCTGGTTTTGGCATTTTTCGTCGCTACGGCTGCAACAATCATAAGTCGTTGTGTTCCCGATGGTGCGCAAATTCAGCCAGACAGCAGCAGCGCCACCGGCATCGCAGGATTTATCGAGCGTCGCTGGGGAGGCCTTACCGCCGTGGCCGCGTTTTTTGTCTGGGCTACCTGCGCTATCGCCGTTTTACTCGGTGTCGGCGCACCGATTACTGAAGCGGTAGTGACTGCTCTGGCGGTGCTCGCGATTCCGCTCATCAGCCGGGGTGTGGATCGTATCGCCTTGCGCAGCGGCATGCAGGCACTGGTATCGACCAGCGCCGAAGCCACCGATGAGTACAGACAAGTGGAACTGGCAGAGGATGCCCGGCTTGCGCGACGCTTTGCCAGCTCGATGCGGGCCACCATGATAGCTGTAGTGGTGTTGGCATTGTGGACGCTGTGGCTAGGAGAGTTCCCGCAGGCCCTCAGTTCTGGTCTGAGCGGCCGCCTGTTTCGCGCCGGCACAATCATCGTGATCACCCTGCTGATGGCCTATGCGGCCTGGATATGGATAGACCGATGGCTGCGAAATCCGATTATGGGGCCACCTGGCACACAATCCTTGCCGCAATCACGCCTCACTACCGTGCGTCCCATTCTGCGTAATACCATCGTCATCGCGTTGGTTATTATTTCCACGATGATCGTGCTCACCGAACTTGGGGTGAAGACCGGACCCTTGTTGGCCGGTGCGGGTATCATCGGCATAGCGCTCAGCTTCGGCAGTCAGTATTTCATCCGTGATGTCATTTCGGGCACTTTTTATCTCATTGACGATGCCTTTCGAGTCGGCGAGTACGTGGAAGTGGGCAAACTTCGCGGCACGGTTGAGGGTCTTACGATTCGCTCGATGCAGGTCCGCCATCATCGGGGAGCGCTGCACAATATTCCCTTTGGCGAGATCAAGTCGCTGACCAACTACAGCCGCGACTGGACCATCGTCAAGATCACGGTGCCGGTGCCGCATGACACCGATATCGTGAAGTTGAAGAAAATCATCAAGGGCGTCAGTGCCGAATTAATGACCAACGAGGATTTCGCCCCGCACATTATTGAACCGCTCAAGTCGCAAGGTGTTGATTCCGTCGATGACGTCGGGCTGATCGTGCGCCTCAAGTTCATGGCACGACCAGGTCAGCAATTCTCGATGAAACGCGAGGCGCTGCGCATGGTACAGGAAGCGCTTGCCGCCAACGGCATCGAGTTCGCGCGCCGTCGTGTCGTGGTCGAGACCCACCACCGGGGAGGCGATGCCGAGAGTGCGAAGGCGCTGGAGCAGATCGCCGAAGCCACCGCCGCCGCTGTAGCGAGCATAGCGGTGTCAGTTCCCGGTAGTACGGAGCCCGGTAGCGGCGGTGGTCCTGGCGGCTGAACCGAACCGCCCGCAGTTGCCCGGATGATGGCTCGGGGTGATTTGATTCGAAATCAATAATATCCCCAGGTCAGCAGCCCCTGCGGCAGGTTGTTGCGGACCCGGATTCAGGAAAAACCGGCAGGATACAAAAATGGTATTAGTCTGGAAGATTTACCCAGAAGTGGACCGACGCAGTCGCAGTAAAATCGAGGCCGAAACTGGATAGCGCGGCAGGAAACTGCTGGGTATCAGTTAGGTAAGAGTGCCTCCGTCCCCATTTTCGGGGCCGTTTCCGGGATTCGCATAGCGTTCACTCCCCATCACCAGCACTCTTACCGCCGGCTGAGCTATTAATGCTTGTTGCCAGCCTGGATCATCCTGCGGCACGTGATAGAGGAACATCGGCACCTGGCCCAGGCTTGCACTGGTAGCGGGGCCATAAATCGGTTTTTCCCGGGATCCGGATTCCATCGCCATCACGGTATGCTTACCGAAGTAGTAAACCATTTTGTAAATGGCTATCACCGCTGGCGTGAGCAGTTTTCCATCCGCAGTCGGGTGGGTGTCAAAAATGGTATGAAATCCGGCCCGACGAAACAATGCCAGGTTGATCGGGGTCTCTCCTTCGACGTAAACACGTTCTCGCAATCCATGTTGCGTTGTAATTTCCGCCAGTCGGGACACTGCCTGGATGGCCTGGCTGCGGGTAAGTTTGCGCAGTTTCTTGAAATCGAGCCAGAAATAATGCTCCTCACCCAAAGCATCGAACATTTCTTTCAGAGTTAACAGCTTACCCTCGACCAATCGATAGGGTCGGTCATGCGAAACGATAAAGTCGGCCATTTCTACATCATAAAAAATATCGATCTCGACCCCCGTAGCGCCTGCATCAAAAGCCTGCCTGACACTTGTTATCGAGTTTTCGGCAACGCCAGCAGTATAGATTCCGCGAGCAGGCCAAAGCTTGCGTGCGTCGTTGTAAGCAGCACTGAAATCTCTGTGTGCGAGGCGAAATCCTACGTAGAGATTTAACAGGTAGAGGCAGGCCAACGATACGAGCAGAAAAAAAATTATCGATTCAATCATGGGGGTCTCTCGGCATGGTTATTTTCCCTGGTCATCCGACAGATATTTCTTTTCGCGGTAGGCATACATTGGCCACAGCGCATGTGCCCTGGCGATTTCCGACAAACCCTCATCAAGTTGAGTCTCGATCAATTGCTGCTCCTTGAGCACAAATTGTTTGGGTTCCATTTGCGGCACATGCACTATCGCCTGGTCGCCGAAAATAAAGGCATGGTTGTCATCGTATTGCATCATCGCGCGACCCGCATAGTTTGCTTCTACTCGCGTTAAATCATGGCCGATCATCGGGTGCGAACTCGCTATCCCCATGAGCGATAAGATGGTGGGTGGCAGGTCGATCTGGCTGCAAAGATTGCTATATTCCTGTGCCTTGATATCCGGCCCGAGGATTAATGCCGGGATATGGAATTTGTTTACCGGCACCAGCGAAGCACCAAACACGCGCGTATCATGGTCGGCCACCACGAGGAAATAGGTATTTTCCCAGTAAGGTCGTGTACGCGCTTTGGCGAAAAATTGTCCCAGCGCATAGTCAGCGTATTTCACCGCATTGTTTACCGTTTGCTTACTGGCGTCGTGCAACTCGATCTTGCCGTCGGGAAACTGAAATGGCGAATGGTTGCTCGAGGTAAACGCCAGGATCATTTGTGGCTGGCCGTGAGTTGCCTGCATTAATTCCTCATCGACCCGATCCAGCAAGTCTTCGTCCGAGACCCCCCAGGTACCACGGAAACCCGGGTTGGCAAAATCGTGCTCGTCGGTGATTCGGTCGAAACCATTGGCGAGAAAAAATCCTGCCATGTTGTCGAAGTGGCTCTCACCCCCATAAATGAACTGGGTGGCGTAGCCCTGTTGCTTGAGGATGCTGGCGATGGTCGGGAAATTTTGTTGCGCGAGCCCCAGTTTTAATACGCTACGCGAGGGCGAGGGTGGGAAACCGGAAACCACCGCCTCGATACCGCGCGCCGAGCGTGTGCCAATTGCATACAGGTTGGAGAACCACAATCCCTGTTGCCCGAGTTTGTCAAGTTCGGGGGTAACACCGACACCACCCAGTTTTCCGGAAAACCCGGCTCCGAGGCTCTCCTCGAGGATAATCACCAGGTTCGCCTTGCCGGGTTTGCGCGTTACCTGCTGGCTGTGCCAGGTTGACAGTGGATCAGCGATGAAATCTTCGGCAGCTATTTGCGCACCCTGGCGTACCAGTTCAACCATTCTGGCATCGTCCATTTCGCCGTAGATACCGGTACCCGATTCTTCATC
>CAXBMV010000116.1:0-8013 GCA_963976575.1 uncultured Gammaproteobacteria bacterium
CATGATGGGTCCGTCGAGAAACCTGATGGGCAGTGTCAAGGTATTTACCGGGGGAATGCCCGCGACAACCATGCTAAAACCGACTTTACAGAATATGACAAATGCGCCTGGCACATCGATTGCACCTTCTCAAACCAAAGTTATTTATATGGCTTAAGCAATGTGATTCATAGTGTGTTTGACTCACAGGCAAGCCTGGTACAAATTTAAAATTAGAGAAAAAAATGGCAGAACCTACTCATCAAGACAAAGATCAGCAACAAAGCATTCAAGTTCATGTATCACCCGATCTAGACTACAGCTATCGCGACGTCGCCAATATATTCGTCGGCGCGGGTGACGTGGTTTTCGAATTCGGCAACCTGCACCGTTCCATGCCCGGCAATATCACCATAAGTAATCGCATCGTGCTGTCGATGGCGAATGCCTACGATTTGCAGCAAAAGCTGGGGCAAGTGTTGCAGGAAGCGCAAAAACAAATGCAGGAGCAATTCAAGCAGCAACAGGCCCAGGCGAAGGAATAGTGTTTATTCCCATCGAACAATGTTCCGTTTGCGGGCATAGCCAGGGCATTTAATGCGCAGTCTATTAACCATGGCCAGTCGATTGCTGTTGTTTGGCTGCCTGCTGGGCAGCCAGGCTTTTGCCCAGACGGTTCCACCTGCGGCGACTCCTGGCGGGGCGCAGCCAAAGCTTGATTTCGAAATCACCGAGCCTTTCGTTTACCCGAATACCGAAGTTGTGCCGGAAGCAGAGAAACCCTTGCCTGCGGAAGAGGCGGGTGCGCCGCGTATGATGGTGCGCGGTTTTCGCATCCGCGGGGTAATCGAGCGCGAGGCGCTGGGAATCACCCAGCCTAAAATCGAGGCCCTGGTGGTAGCAGAGTCACAAAAGTTGCTACAGGCGGCCGGTGCACCCGGTTTTACGTTGAGCATGTTTGAAACCCTGACGCGGTCGATCGCAGCTTATTACCGCGAGCGCGGCTATTTCCTCGCGCGCGCCTATATCCCCGAACAAAAGGTACCCGATGGCATAGTCACCATCGCCATAGTCGAGGGCTTCCTCGATCAGGTGGTGTACAAGGGCAATCAGCGGTATAGCGAAGCGCAACTGCAGGAACTGTTCGGCCCACTAGTCGGCGAACCGGTCTACCTGCCGGACGTAGAGCGCGCCATCTTCATCGCCAATGAATTCCCTGGCCTGCGCGCCACCGCATTGTTCGGCCCCGGTCTCAAAGCCGGCTCGGCGGCGATTCAGGTGAGCAGCGAGGAAACTCCCTCGGCCGGTTTCTTCAGCCTGGATAACTACGGTTCGTTTTATACCGGCGAGCAGCGTCTGCGTGCCAACTACCAGGTGAATAATTTTTTTGGTCAGGCCGATCGCCTGTCCACCAACCTTATCCTCACGCTGGATCCACAGAACAGCACTTACATGGATTTTGCCTACGAGCAGCCGGTGCTCGACTATGATTACGTCGCCGGTGGCGGCTATAGCCTGAACAGCTTCGATGTCGGCGGAAATCTCGCCGATCTGGGTATCAACGGCGAATCCAGCATTATCAATGGTTACATGAGTTACATTTACCGGCGCCAACGCTCTGAGCGCATGAGCGCGACGCTGGACCTGAGCCTGAAATCGGCGCAGAGCAAAATCCTCAGCACGCTGGATTCGCAGGACAAGCTCACCGTGCTTAGCCTGAGTGGCCTTTACCAGGGAACCAGCTGGTCGGATTCTGGCGCCTACCAGCAACTCGGGGTGACGCTAAGTCTGGGCCTGGAGGGTATCCTCGGCGCGATGGACAGCAATGGCGACGGCCTCTCCGGGCGTACCGGCGGTTCGGGCAATCGTGCCAGCGGTGGATTCAGCAAGATCAACATCGATTACCTGCGCCTGCAGAAGCTGGCCGAATTGCAAAGCCTGATATTCCGTGCCAGCCTGCAGAACAGCTCGGACCTGCTCGCTTCCATGGAGCAGTTTTCTCTGGGCGGGCCGGATAGTGTGCGCGCCTACCCGGTAGCCGAGGCACTGGTGGACAATGCCTGGTTGCTCAGCGTCGAGTGGCGCGCTCAGGCTTCACCGGATATCCCGCAAACCCTGTTGCATAATCTGCAGCTGTTCGTATTCCTCGATTACGCCAAAGGGTCGCTGAACGACCCCTTGAATAACGAAATCAATTCGGTGACTTTTTCCGGCTATGGCTTCGGCGCCGACGTGGAGCCCTACCGCCAGTTCAAAGCGAGGGTACAGTTTGCCTTCGATCTGGGTGACCCGCCGTCGGATAGTCAGTCTCTACCCTTTTATTTCAGCCTGCGCTATGACTTCTGATTCACTGGTGAGGCCGTCAAATGGTGATAAGATGCGAGTTCGCCGCTTGTTGATCGAGATTGTTCAGGCATGATATCGGGAAATTCAAAAAGGGTATGGGTAATGCTGGTCGCAGCCGGCAGCCTGCTGTTGCTGCCCCCGGTTCATGTCCTTGCCGCACCGCAGGGCGGTATTATCGCCGCCGGTGACGGTAGTATTCAGATCCCCGATAGCAGCACGACCACCATCCAGCAAAATTCCCAGTCGCTGGTGATCAACTGGGACAGCTTCAACCTCGGCGCCGGCGAAAGCGTCAACTTTATCCAGCCTTCCA
The DNA here is from genome assembly GCA_963976575.1 of uncultured Gammaproteobacteria bacterium. GTDB lineage: Bacteria > Pseudomonadota > Gammaproteobacteria. Next base: position 2,639 of record CAXBMV010000116.1, read on the forward strand.
GTAGCGCGGCCGCGCTGAACCAGATTTTCGATCAAAACCCGAGCCAGATCTTCGGTTCCATCAATGCCAACGGCCGCGTCTTTCTGAGTAATCCCAACGGACTGATCTTTGGTGCCGGGTCTACTGTCAATGTCGGTGCGCTGCTGGCCACCAGTCTTAATATTTCCGCCAGCGATTTCATGTCGGGTAATTACCAGCTCAACAGCAGTGGCGGCAATGGCGCGATTATTAACCAGGGCGTGATCCAGGCAGCCAGCGGCGGCAGTGTCGCCTTGATCGGTAACAGCGTCAGCAACGAAGGCGTGATCATCGCCGATTACGGCCAGGTAATCCTCGCCAGCGGACGCCAGGCGGTGCTCAACTTCGACGGCGATGGGCTGATCAACTTCCAGGTCGATGCCGCGGTGATAGAAAACAGTGTTGGTGCCAGCAGCGCGGTGAGCAACAGCGGTGACATTATCGCCGACGGTGGAAAGATCCTCCTGTCGGCCACGGCCAGCGCCGATATTTTTGACAACCTGGTGAATAACGAAGGATTGTTGCAGGCCACGCGCATGGAGAACCACGGCGGCGTGATTCATTTGAGCGGCAGCGGTGGGCGCGTGATTTCCAGCGGTGTAATCGATGCCAGCAGCGCCGATGGTATTGGTGGTGACGTGCAGATGCTGGGTAGCCAGGTCGGCCTATTTGCCGATGCCAGCATCGACGTTTCCGGTCGCGACGGTGGCGGTGTGGTACTAATCGGCGGTGATTTCCAGGGAAACAATGCCGGGATTGAAAACGCCGCGCAAACCTTCGTCGGCGCGAATGCGACAATCCGCGCGGATGCGATCGAATCCGGCGACGGTGGCCGCGTCATAGTCTGGGCAGATGAGATTACGCGCTACCACGGTGGCATCTCGGCGCAGGGTGGGACGCAGTCCGGTGATGGTGGTTTTGTCGAAGTGTCGGGCAAGCAATACCTGGATTTTCGCGGTGCCGTGAATCTTGCCGCCGGGCGGGACGGCATCGGCGGTGTTTTATTGCTCGATCCGCGGGATATTACACTGGATTCCAGTACCCAGACTGCACCCCCTGATAATGCCGACGGGACGCCGGACGTGATCTTTGCCGGTTTCCCCGATGCGGTTAGCGATATAACCATAGAAATAGCGGATGTCACCGGATTCAGTGAGCTGTACCTGCAGGCCTCCAGAGATATCATCCTGTCCAGTGCGCTGACCATGGCCAGCAATGGCAGCGTCATCTTCGAAGCACTCAACGATATCACTATCAATGCCGCGCTTAGCGTGTCGGGCACGGGCAGTATTTCATTGCTGGCGGATGCCGGTGCCACCGATGGTAACGGTGACATAAACCTGGGTGCCGCGGGAAGTCTGAGCAGCGCCGGTGGCAGCATTAGCCTGAGTGCTGTGGAAATGGATTTCAATGCGGCCTCTACAATCAATGCCGGTAATGGAGAAGTCATACTGACAACCAGTCAGATCGGGCGGATCATCGATATCGGTGGCAACACTGGCACCAGCGAGTTAAACCTGAGCGATGCCGAGTTGAATCAAATCAGCGCCGGCACACTGACCATCGGAAGTAATAGCCACACTGCCGCGATAAACACCGTAGCCGATGTATCGATAGGCGGAGTTGCCCTGTTGCAAATCCTGAATGCGGGACTGATCGATATTAATGACAATGATTCGCTGGCGGTTAGTGACGCTGGCGCCAGCATCGCCCTGACAGCCAGCGGACTCGACTCCGACATTATCGTGAATAGCACGATCACCGCTGGTGCCGACGGCAGCGTCACCCTGACCGCGGATAACCGCATTCGCTTTGCAGAATCCGGAGATGGAATCAATGCGCCTGGCACCGGGGCAGTAATAGTCCGCGCCAACAACGATGCCTTGCTGGGTACCGATGCCGATGAAATCAGCATGAATAGTGGCAGTTTCATCGATGCCGGTGATGGCAGCATAAGCCTTGATACCAGCGGCCTCGGCGGTGCAGGGATTTTGCTCGGCGCCTTGACTACCACGGGAACTGTAACCCTGACTTCGGCCACCAGCATCAGCGACAACAATGGTGGCGCAACCAATGTCACCGCCGCGACCCTGAACGCGACCGCCGCAAGCGGTATCGGTAGTGCAAACGCGCTGGAGACAACGGTTTCGGAATTGAACGCGAATGTAACTGGTATCGGTGATTTGTCGATAATTAATACCGGCACGGTGATCTTGAGCGATATAGACACGGCTGACGGTACTATCGACATCAGCTCCAATCTGACGCTAACCGCTAGCGATGTCGCCAGCGCAAACAATAATACGATTACGCTGAACGCCGCGGCGATAACCGTCGACCGGATTTCCGCTGGAGCGGGGAACGTCGTCCTCAATGCTGCCACCGGTGCCATAGCTCAAGCCAATACTATTTCCGCGACCGAGATCAGCGCTGGCCACCTGGTGGCTGATGCCAATGGCGGTATAGATCTCGACACCGCGATTGCCAGCGCTGATCTCACATCCACCATCGCCACAGCCAATACCGGGATCCAGCTCGACAATAACGGAGCTTTGACACTGACTACTGTGGATACGGTAAATGGCAGCATAACTGTAACTGCCACCGGCTTACTCGCGGCTACCGATGTGGCCAGCGGTATGGACCAAAACATTAGCTTGAGCGGGAACGGTGTCTCAATTGGCAGAGTGAATGCCGGTGCCGGGGACTTGATCGTCGCTGCGGGTAGCGGCGCGATCACTGATGGTAGTGTGGGAGGGGGCGATACAGATGGACTGACTGGCGGTAGCCTGACACTTAGCGCCAGTACCGGCATAGGTAGCGGGACTGGTAACCCGGATATCGATATCGCGGCGACCTCGATCGACGCCAGTACAGGTAGCGGCGGTATATACCTCGATGAATTGAATGGTATCGACATCGTCTCGCTGACGACTGCGACCAGCGGCGATATATTCCTCGAAGCCGGCGGCGCGATCACCACCAGTGGCAGCGTCACCACGGCAGGCGGTGGCAGCATTAACATCAGCAATAGTAGCGGTGCTATTACGCTGGACAACGCAATCACTGCGGATGGCGCAGGAACAGTCGATATAGACGCCACCGGTCTGTTAACAGTCAACGCCGCGATCGGCTCTACTACTGGCGGTCTGACGCTGACTGGCGGCACGGGTGCCAGCTTCGATGCCAATGGCGATCTCGCTACCGACAATTTTATTACGGTGAATGCTTTCGCCAACGATATCACCATGGTGGACGGCAGCCTGTTCGACGCCGGCAGCGGCTTGATCGACCTGAACGCGGCTGGTAATGCGGCCATCGCGGTCCTGTCCACCAGCGGCAACGTGAATATAGACGCGACTTCGGGGGCAATATCCGATGTCAACGCAGCCGCGCTAAACGTCAGCGGTGCTGCCCTCACCGCTACCGCGGCCAGCGGCATCGATCTGGACACTACAGTGACCTCGGTGGATGTTTCGGTCACCGCCAGTGGACCAATCGATATTAACGAAACCAATGCACTGAGCGTGACCAGTGCCGATACGTTAAATGGCAATATTAGCCTCGCGGCAAGCGATATCACGGTTATCGGGGCGATCGACGCAAGTGGCAACGCGATTACCTTGCAGGCCGATGAAATGACCATTGCCTCTACGCTGACCGCGACGGATGTGTCGCTATTGCGCAATACTTCCGGTGTGATTTCGCTGGGCACGGCGGACGGGGTGTTCGGGCTAAATCTGGATTCAACCGAGCTTTCCAACCTCACGGTTACCAATCCTTTGCAGGTTGGTGGCGCCAATACCAGTGCGATAACGGTTGATTTGGCGACCATATACAGCGGTAATTTAAGCCTTACCAGTAGCGGCAGTATCAGCGGTTCTGGATTACTAACAGGCAGCCTGGGTTTAACCCTGAATGCCGCCACTGGCATCGGACCGCTGAATACCGTAACCCAGGCGCTGGTGGTGAATAACACAACCTCTGGCAATGTCGACATTACCAATACCACGACTTTAGCCGGCGTGTTGACACTCTCTGGCAGCAGCGCTGGAGACATCAGCGTCACGGCAAGCGATAGCTACATCGATATCGACAATCCCCTCAGTGGAAATACGATCACGCTGAACGCATCGGACAGAATATTTCAGCAAGCGGCGGGCGTGATCAGCGCCAGCAACCTGCTGGATGTCACCTCAGGTACAGGAAGCCCGGGAATTTCTCTGACGACCGCCACCAACCAGGTCAGTGCTTTCAGCGCCGTCACCAACGCGGCAAATGCTTCGGTTAGCCTGATGAACAATGCTGGCGCTAGCCTCGATGTGCGGAATATTTCGAGCATGGGCACTACCACAATTACTGAGACCGGCTCCATTCTTGTTTCCGGGCCGATCGCTTCTGCCCTGACCGTAACGCTCGATGCAGGCAATGGAAGCATTAGCGGTAGCGGGCTTATATCCATTGCCGATACGGCGGGCAGCAATCTAACCCTGAATGCCAATACCGGAATCGGAAGCAGCGGTAATGCATTAAACACTGCGGTAAGGACAGTATTGTTCGACAACACTACCAGTGGTGGGGTTTACCTGAGTAATAATCATGCCGACGGCCTGGCGACCAGGGGATTGTCTGGCGGCGGTGATATCGTTATTTCCGAAATTTCGGGAAATAGCCTGTCCATTGGCACATCTATCTCCTCTGGCGGCGGTGATATTACTTTAATCAGTGAATCCCTGTTACTGATTAGCGGCCCCCCCTCACCCAGAATCAATGCTGCTGGCGGTGATATCCGCATCCAGCCGTTCAACGACAGCACGCGGATTTCAGTCGGGAACCCAGACGGCGCTGGCGGAAACGAACTTGTACTAGCGGATGGCTTGTTCGACGCTATGACCAGCATGGGCACGCTGACCATAGGCAGCAGCACTCAATCGGGTGGCATCACGCTGAATGCACCGATCACTACCGTCTCGACCGGTGATTTCGCATTGCAAAGCGCAGCCACGATTAATATCAATAATACGCTGACCAACGCTACCAATATCAATATCGATGCAGGGGGTGACATAGCTTTCGCCAACAATGCCAATCTGACCGCAACCAACGGGCAGATATTTCTCAGTGGCGGTGGGGCTATTTCGGGTGCCGGTAACATCGCCTTCAATGCCCCCCAGGGTATTGTTGCCAACGGCCCTATGACCTTTGCCGGCAATATTGATATTGACGCGGCCACGGCCCTGACCATTCAAAATAATATCACCAGCAGCGCCGGCAATATTACGCTGGACAGTGGTATGCCGATTACCTTTAACGCCGGTGTAGTGTTGAACGCAGGCGGCGATATCGATATCGGCGGT
>CAXBMV010000117.1:0-8007 GCA_963976575.1 uncultured Gammaproteobacteria bacterium
TTGCCAGTTCTGGCCAGTAGCGGCCTGCATTGATCCACCGCACACGAACGACTAGTATTAGTCGGCAAACTGCGGAGACCCTTGATGCCCCATGTGACACTCGAATATTCTGCCAACCTGCCTGAATTGGCGAGCTATACCCCGTTGTTCAGCGAGATTCACACGGCCCTGCACGAGATCGCCGGCATTAATCTGGGCAATTGCAAGAGTCGCGCGCGCAAGGCGGAGCCATTTCATATTGCCGATGGTAATGCGGCGCATGCTTTTATCCATCTGAATATCGAGTTTGTCGAGGGACGCAGTGCGCAGGTGAAACAGGCACTGGGCAGCGAATGCCTGGCCTTACTAAAGCGTCACTACCAGGCCCGGCTCAACGATCAGTTACAGATCACGGTGAATATCATCGATATCAAGCTGGATAATTATTTCAAATTTCCCGAAGGCAGTCTGACCAAGCAATGAAACAGAGTAGCAAGAAATCATTTATGCCGGCACCGGATTACGGAAAGTCGCTGGCAGGATTCAGCATCAACCTGCTGACCACAAACCTGGCACGGGCGCTGGTATTTCAACGCGACGTTCTGCAGGCCGAGATATTGCATGAAGACGAAGATTTGATCATCGCGCGTGGCTACTCGGCCAACTGGATGGTGCACGCCGATCATACCTACGACAAGCACCCCTTGCTGACCGATACGCAAAAGCACGACCGTCGCGGCGCCGGCGTTGAATTGCGTTTGCATCTTGCCGACCCTGACGCCATAGCCGAACGTGCGCAGCAACATGGCTTTAAGCTGCTCGACGGTCCGCGCGACCAACCCGATCATGGCCTGCGCGAGGCGCATATCATTGACGATGATGGTTACGTCTGGGTACCGGATAAATCCCTCTAGCGCCGATGCGCGAAGAAAAAGATTGCCGACTGTTTTTCGCGCTCTGGCCCGACCAGGAATTGCGCCGTCAAATTATCGAACTGTTCGACGCCTTCGAATTGAAAGACAGCAAGGCGCGCTTCGTGCGCGCGATGAATATACACATGACCCTGCATTTCATCGGCAATGTCAGCTTTGCCGAACGCGATTGCCTCAGATTTGAGGCGGCGAAGCAGGGCGGACGCCCATTCCAGCTGCAGATCGATTGTCAGGGTTTTTTCGAAAAGCCGAAGGTGCTCTGGCTGGGTTGCAGCAGACCACCGCGGGCCCTGTTTGATTTGCAGCGGGACCTCGGGCAGTTGCTATTGCCCTGTGGTTTCGTTCCCGAGGACAGGCCGTTCAACCCGCATGTCAGTATCGCGCGCAAGCTGCGACGCGAACCGGCGCCTGTCGAGTTTAAAGGCCTGGACTGGTTGGCCGATCGCTTCGTGCTGGTGGAATCCCGCAGCATTGCCTCGGGCGTCGAATACCGGGTGATCGACGAATTTCCGCTAGTCTAGCGCCTGCGCCATTTGCATCAGGCTGGTGAAGCGAAATGCCACCTCGGGACGATTTTCAACCAGCGCAGTGGCACCCCAGTTTTCGCTGTGGGCCAGGTCCTGACGGTCGATCCATGCCTTGTCCAGCCCGGCCAGGGTAGCCGGCACGTGATCGTGATGCAGGCTTTGCGCGGTATGCAGGATTTCCCCGGGGGCTATACCCAGATCGCTTTTCATATGCTTGATCAGGTAGTCGAAGTTGGCTGCATTGGGCTTGTAACTACCCACATCTTCGGCGGTATAAATGGCATCGAAGGCGACTCCGAGTTTTTTATTCGAAGCAGCGAAGCCGGCGCGATTGACGTTCGACAATATCACCAGCTTGAAATGTTTTTTCAGCTTGCGCAGAGCATCCGCCGAATCGGGGAAGGCTGGCCAGTGAGGCACGGATTCGCCGAAGCTCTGATTGAGTTGCGCAGAGCTGTCCATGGCGTAGTGATCGGCTATGGACTGGTGCACATGGCTTAGCAATTCGGGGTAAAGCATGCCCGGTGTCGCGAGTTCCTGCGCGGTTTCAATGCGCGCAAAAGTCTGTAATCCCTGCTGGCGGCTTATGTCGTCGCGGCCATTTGCCATGATTAATGCCTGCATCGCATCCCAGATGCCGCTTTCCCAGTCGATCATGGTGCCGTAGCAATCGAAGGTTAATGCCTTGTAGCGGGATAATGCCTGTTTCATATGCCTGGTTCCTGGGTAGACTGCGGGTGATTGTTTAGCCGAGCTGGTTTTGCAATACTGCGCCGATGAATGATGAAGCCGATTCGCTGATCGACGATGCCAGCCTGAAAATACTCAAGCAACGTTCGGATTACAAGGGCCTGGTGCAATTATCTGCGCATCTGGGTCTGCTACTGCTTGTCGCCGTGGCGATCTACCCGCTACGCGACAGTTTCTGGGCATTGCCATTACTGCTGGTTTACGGAACCCTGCTGACTTTTCTGTTCGCGCCGCTGCACGAATGCATTCATTACACGGCCTTCGCCAGTCGCAAGCTGAATGACATGGTTGCCGCCTTCTGCGGGTTTGTGCTGCTGATTCCATTTCGCTATTTTCGCGCTTTCCATTATGGCCATCATCGTCATACGCAGAACCCGCAGCTGGATCCGGAACTGGTCGATCGCAAACCGATGACGCGCGCGCGTTACTGGCTGGTTTTAAGCGGTTTGCCATTCTGGTGGGAAAATATCAGAACGATTTTCCAGCATGCACAGGGCAGCGTAAGCGCGTCATTCATCGAAACCCGCAAACACCGGGTGATCGTTAACGAGGCCCGCTGGCACCTGGCTGGCTACGCGGTTTTATTCCTGCTTAGTCTATTGTTTTCAAGCCTTGCGCTGTGGTGGTACTGGCTGTTACCGGCGCTGCTGTGCCAGCCCCTGTTGCGCCTGTTCCTGTTCGCCGAGCACGGCGGCTGTGATTTTTCCGATAACATGCTGGAAAATTCGCGTACCACCTATAGCTCACCGCTGATCAATTTTCTTGCCTGGAATATGCCTTACCACGCCGAGCATCATTATCTCGCCTCGGTGCCTTTCCATGCCTTACCGGCGCTGCACGCCTTTACCGGTCAAAAGGTGAAATTTCGCGGTGCCGGATATTATCGCGTGAACCGGGAGCTCGCCGCTCAACTGTGAGCGCGGATGAAGTCGGCAATTTCAATAATCGACTGCTGCGATTCCGGCAAGTCATTGTAAAACTCGAAAACATGCCACATGCCTTCCCAGACGCGCAGGTCGCAGCTAACACCGGCGACACGCATTTTACGCGCCAGTCGCAGGCATTCACTGAGCAGTAAATCGCTGGAACCGGTGGTGATTATGGTAGCTGGCAGACCGTTCATATCTCCGTTGATCGGTGATATGCCGGCATCGTCTAGCGCGGCACCATTGGCATAAAGCGCCGCGGCAACGTCTACCCACTGGTTGTTCAGGCTGGGGTCGCGATTGTCATTGAAAACATGGCTGTCGCCCGAGCCAGTGAGATCGCACCAGGGGGATAATAATGCGGCACAGCGCGGCAATCCTGCGCCTCGTGCTGCCAGCTTCTGCATCAATGCCAGCGCCAGGTTGCCACCGGCAGACTCTCCTGAGACGACCAGGCGTTGCTCACCTGTGGATTGCAGCAGCGATTCGTATACCGCGCTTATATCCTCCAGCGCGGCCGGGTAGGGGAATTCGGGTGCCAGTCTGTATGCGGGAGAAATCACCCGAGCATGCGCAAAATGCGCCATAGGCAGGGTGATAATCAAGTCTTCATAAGGGCTGCCGCTGACAGCGCCTCCGCCAAATGCGTAGAGGACGCAGCGACCTTCTTCTTCTGACCAACCGGGGGGCGTTACCTGCTTGCAGCTGACACCAGCAATCTCGACATCCTCGACAGTCACCGGGTAGGCGTTTAGCGCGCGCTGCACATAGGGTTCGAAACCATCGCGTGTATCGATGCGAAACTGCTTCAGTTGCGCCGCCTCGGGGATCGCCAATGCCTGGCCGCTGTACTGTTCGAAATAGGCCTGTGCTTCGGGGCTGCGTGCGCTGTTACGTTTGCTCATATTAAAGTACTCCTTGCAGATCTCTGATTATGTCCTCGGGGTTTTCCAGTCCCACCGAAAAACGGAAAATACCATCACCGGCGCTATCGCGATAACTGGCCAGTTCTTCGCCCTCGAGTTTATAAGACGATTCGATCAGGTCGGCGGTGCGCAGCAGGTAAACCAGACTGCGGTGATGCCCCAGCGAAACCGCATAGTGGATTACTTCGAGTTTTTCCATCATGCGCTCGGCGACACGCGCGCCGTCGGCGGTGCGAAAGCTGACCATGCCGGAAAAATTGTCCATCTGGGTTTTTGCAAGCTGGTGCTGCGGGTGCGATTCGAGGCCGGGGTAAATAACTTTCTCCACCGCTGCGTGATTTTGCAGGAATTCAGCCAGTGCCATCGCGTTCTCAGCGTGGCAGCGCATGCGTAGCGGCAGGGTCGCCATGCCGCGCATGATCAGCCAGGCGTTGAACGGGCTGATCACGCCGCCGTAATGCACCAGGCCTTCGCCGCGCAAAGGTCCGGTCAGCGCCTGGCTGCCGCAGACCGCACCGCCCATGGCGTCGCCATGCCCGCCGATATACTTGGTCAGCGAATGCACCACCAGATCCGCGCCGAGGTTGATCGGGCGGGTTGCCACCGGCGAGGCGAAGGTGGAATCGACCACCAGCAAGGCACTCTTGCCATGGGCGATTTCGCTGGCGGCCTTTATATCGGATATGCGTAACAGTGGGTTGGATGGTGTCTCCAGCCAGATCATGCGCGTGTTGTCGCGCAGCGCGTTGCGAATATTGTCCAACTCAGAGGTATCCACCGGGCTTACCTCGACGCCGAAACGGGTCAGGGTTTCGCGCGCAAATTCGGCGGTGCCGGGGTAGTTGGTATTGCTGATGATGAGGTGATCACCGGCGCTCAAATGGCTAAGCATCACCGCCGCGGTGGCAGCCATGCCGGTAGCGAAGGCGATCGCGGTTTCGGCCTGTTCCAGCTGGCGCGTGGTCGGGTTGCCCCAGCGGGTGTAAATGAAAGGCGTTTCGCTGGTCATATTGTTTGCCGAAAAGCTGACTTCCTTGTCGACAACGAATGAACTGGACATGACCAGATTAGGGGTGGACGCGCCACTGTTTGGATCGGGATGTTCTCCGGCGTGAATAGCCAGTGTTTGCAGCCCCCTGTTTTTGTCGTTACCGCCTTTCATTTCCAGCTCCTCGGCAAAAGCCTATTAGTACGGGCGAATCAGGGCAAAGTCAATCGGTGCATGATTCGGTAAAGCGAAAGCAGTCGATCAATTAATTGAGTTTTATGCGGAGTCGGATATGGTCTATATTCGCGGATTGATATCAGGGTTAAAAGACAATGCGATTAAGCGAGCAGCAGCGGTCACAATTCGAAGAGCAAGGTTACCTGCTGGTCGAGAATGCGGTGACTGCAGAGCAACTCGAAGCGCTGCGCGAACAGTTTGGCGCATGGGTCGAGGAAAGCAAAGCGCAGGAAAAGCCATATGGCGAAACTCTGGACGGGCGCGCCCGTTTTGATCTGGAGCCGGGTCATACTGCGGCACAACCGGCGCTGCGGCGGGTGAGTTCGCCAACCGAAGTAGCGCCGGCTTATTTCGAGGTGATGCGTGATAGCGCCATGACCGATTTCGTCGCCGATTTAATCGGGCCGGCGATCAAGTTTCATCACAGCAAGATCAATTCCAAGCTTCCTGGCGCCAGCACCGCGGTAAAGTGGCACCAGGATTTTCCCTTCACCCCGCACAGCAATGATGACCTGATTACCGCTTTGTTGATGGTAGACGAGGTGACCTCGGAAAATGGGCCTTTGCAGGTGGTGCCTGGTTCGCACCGGGGTGAATTGCACAGCCTCTGGCACGACGACGTTTTCACCGGTGCGGTAACCGATGAAACCACCGCAGAGTGTATTAAAAATGCGATCCAGTGTACCGGGCCGGCCGGCTCGGTGTGCCTGATGCATACGCGTTTGTTACACGGATCTTCGCCCAACCTGTCGGTGCAGGCGCGCACTTTGTTCATCGCGGTTTATTCGGCCGAAGATGCTATGCCTTGCTCGCCCAATCCCTTGCCTAATAAACACCAGGGCATGTTGTTAAGAGGAGAGGCCAGTAACCGTATTCGCTCGACAGATTACCAGATGCGCCTGCCGGAATTGCCGAAAACCGCCTCGTTTTTCGACCAGCAGGCGGGCTAACCGGTAGCCGCCAGGATTTTCTGCAGTACGCGGTTCGGGTCGAAAATATCCTCCGCCGCGGGCGCGTAGTTTTTGTGGCGATAGCCATTCGAGCCAATCGGCTCGTACAGCGACAGTATTTCCTCACGCCGTGAGGCGAGATCGCGCACCGCAACCAGTAATGCTTCGAGGTCAGCGCGGGTGGTATAAAGACCCAGACTGGCGCGCGCCATGCCGCGTTTTCTTTCGATGTCGGCTTCGGAGTTGAGTGCATCCGGGTCAATGTCCATATCCCAGAGTTCGCGTTTCAACAGTTCACGCACATAGGGGTGGGCGCAGAAGCAGCCATTGCGCACCTGGATATTGTGATAGTCATTGATTGCGGCGGCGGTCAGGCCATGATCAAAGCCCTTGATATTAAAGGCGATAGTGCCGGTTCTCGGGACCTCGTCTGGATTTGGGCCATAGACACTGACGCCCTCGATTTCCTGCAAACCCTTCCAGGCGAAATCGATCAAACCAATTTCCTTTTCGCGTACCTTGTCCATGCCGACCCGGGTTAACAGCTCCAGTACTGCGCCGAGTGTGATGGCTCCGGCTATATTCGGCGTGCCGGCTTCTTCGCGGTCGGGTAGCGTATCTGTGGGCATGAATTCGGCGATATAGACATCGTCTACCATTCCGCCACCGAGTTCGGCGGGGCGTATGGATTGCAACAGGCTTGTTCTGGCGATGACTGCACCCGGCGATCCAGGTGCGTAAATCTTGTGACCGGAAAAAACCAGCACGTCGATATCGGCATCGTCCATGCTCACCGGCGCATGCGCGATCATTTGCGAGGCATCGACAACCAGGTAGGCACCGTGGGCATGCGCCAGTTTGGCGACTTCGGCCAACGGAGTAATCGCACCGGTAACATTGCTCGCCCCGGTCACCGCGATGTAATTGATATTGTCACCGTGGGTATTGAAAAGGGCGTGCAATTTGTCCATGTCCAGGCCGCCGTAGCGCTCGAACTCGCCGAGACAGGGAACGTGGATCACGCGCGCACTGTGGTGGCGGTGTGGCAAGTCATTGGAATGGTGTTCCATTTCTGATACCAGCACGATTTCGCGTTCCGGTCTTGCGCGGGAGAGGCTCGCCGCGACGCGGTTAAAGCCCGCGGTAGCGCCACTACCGGCGAAGAAACAGCAGTATTGATCGGCACTGGCATCGACAAACTGGAGCACACGCTGGTGCGCCCACTCGAAAGCATGCGAGGCGCCTTTGGCCGAATAATGCAGGTCGGAATGGGTGCTGGCGTAATGTTGCAGGAATTCCCTGCCAAGCTTGTGGGCGGGTTCCAGCATAAGTGTCGAAGCCGCCGAGTCGAGGTAAACCCGCGGGCTACGCTTGCCGTCGACGGTGGGGTACTCGGTATCGCGTCCGATAAAACTATTTTGTAACTTGTTTAACAGGTTGGATTCGGGCATTGGGAGCGGGCCGGCAAAAGGGGATATTGTCTCACAAAAAGTAGGCTTATCAACTACTGGCTTGAGATCTAGCCATTCGGATAATGTTTTGCCCAGTGTTGCGCGATGTCATCACGACGCGTAATCCAGACGCGATCGTGGGAAAGCATGTAATCGAGGATTTGATGCAGGCTGCCGATGCGCCCGGGACGGCCCAGTAAACGAGCATGCAAACCAATGGTCATCATCTTCGGCTGGGACTCACCCTCGCGGTAAAGCTGGTCGAAGCTGTCTTTCAGATAAGTGAAAAACTCACTGCCGAGCTGGTAGTCGTGATCGCCGCGACCGAACTTGGAATCGTT
>CAXBMV010000118.1:0-7966 GCA_963976575.1 uncultured Gammaproteobacteria bacterium
TGGATTGCCCTGCCCCCGGGAACCAGCATTGACGCTCGTCAAGCGGATGCCTGGGATTTCCCTGCGGGCACGCGTTTATGGAAAGAATTTTCACTGACCCGTCGCATAGAAACTCGCATGATTGAAAAACGCCACGACGGCAGCTGGCACTTTTCAGTCTATGTCTGGAAGGAAGATGGCAGCGATGCCGAGCTTGCCCCGACCTCGGGTATGCGGCTGGCACTACAGGGTGCCCCCAACAACTATTACCGGGTGCCCTCGGTAGGCGACTGCAAAACCTGCCACGAAGGGCCAGCCGTTCCCGTTCTGGGTTTCACCGCGCTGCAGCTTTCACCGGACCGCGACAGCCGCGCACCGCATAGCGAGCCTCGAGCCTCTGATGAAGTCGATCTGTACACCCTCGTGGAGCTTGGCCTGATACGTAACCTTTCGCAGACCCTGATAGATCAACCGCCCCGCATCAGGGCCAATTCCGACGATGAACGCGCGGCACTGGGCTATCTGCACGCCAACTGCGGCCACTGCCACAATGACCCGGCACAGTCAGATGGCAGCGTGCCACTGGATTTGTTACTGGCCCAGTACGTCACACGCGCCGACAGCAGCGATGCCGTACTTCGCTCATTGAAGGGCATGCCCGGCCGCTTCCAGGTTGCCGATGCCTCTGCCAAAGATCGCACCGAACTACTAACCCTGCGTATGCGCTCACGCGACTCCAGGGTACAAATGCCGCCTCTTGGCAGCCAGATTCCCGATGTACAAAGCCTGTCGCTAATCGAGCGATGGATTTCCACCGACCTCAACCTGAAAGGAGCACACTATGAACCGTAACCTGCCTACGTTATTACTCTCGACCGTCGTCGTCCTGAATTCTGGACTGGCCATTGCAGATAGCGACAAACTCACACGCGGTAAATATCTGGTCAGCACCTCCGGATGCCACGACTGCCATACCCCGTTCAAGCTTGGCGCCAACGGCCCGGAACCCGACATGACACGCATGCTGTCGGGCCACCCGGAACAACACAAGATGCCGCCAGTACCCACACTTCCGGAAGGCCCCTGGCAAGTGATCACCTCGGACACAGCCACCGCTTTTGCCGGGCCCTGGGGGGTGAGTTTTACTGCTAACCTGACTCCGGATAAAGAAACCGGATTGGGTAAATGGACATTCCGCAACTTCAAGGACACCATTCGCACCGGACGCCACATGGGTCGCGGCCGTGAAATTTTGCCGCCCATGCCAATACCGGTATACCGAAATTTTACCGACAACGACCTGGAATCAATCTTTACCTATTTGCAGAGCATACCTGCAATCAACAACCGTGTACCCGAACCCCTGGCGCCGGCAATCACAACTGCAACAAGCACAAATTAAGGAACAACCTACCCCCGTTTTAGCTGGACTCCCGTGTCCACTAAAACGGGGTAGGTTCAACTGTCGCTAGATAAATATTTCTATTGACCTGGCACCATCGAGGTCGCGGGATTCGGGCATTGTTTGTTGGCTACATTCATAACCTGTTGCTGTAACTCCTTACTCTTATTTATTTCCGGATACTTTGCCTTGAGGGAGTCAAAACACTGATTGAAGGCATTGATGACGCCCACTATTTCACCCTGTGCTGCCATGAGGGCAGACATATCCCCGGATGCCTGGGCAGCGCTAATGAGTTCCATTGCCTTGTGAACCTGCGCATAAGGTTCCTCCAGGCAATCACAAACATCCTCTGCCGCCTTGTTCAAGTCGGATGCAGCCCAGGTAAGGCTACAAAAAGGCAGCAATATAATTGCAACTAAAGATTTACTCATCCCGGATTCCCTCCTCTTGGTATTTAAGCGACTGAACGCCATTCTAACCCTTTACCCTTTCGTATCAAGCCGGTCGCGAGCGGCTATAAACAGTCCGCATACTACTGCAGCTGCATCACGATTCGAAATTCAGCGCCGGGCTCGCAAGTGAGCACATCCACTTCGGCCTGCATCGCGCTGGCGAGTTGCTGCACCAGCGCGAGGCCGATACCGGTGCCGACGGTTTCGCGCGTGAGTTCATTCTCGCTACGATAAAACAGGGTGAATATTTTTTTCATCTGGTCGGGAGCAATACCGGGGCCATAGTCGCGCACCGAGAATTGAATGCGATCGTCCTGTAACAGTCGATAACGGATGTCGATCCGCTTGTTTTCAGCTGCTGTCGAAAACTTGATCGCGTTATCGACCAGATTGGTGAATATCTGGATGAACCAGTCGATGTCGATTTTGATTTTACCTTGCCCGGCCTGCGCCTCGCCTTCGATACTTAATTCGAAGCCAGATGGTTCCATTTGGGATTGCAGGCGAGGCTTTAATTCATTCAGCGCCTCACTCACAGTGACCGGCTTCAGGCTCGACCCCTGCTCGTTACGCGACATGCGCGCCAGCTGCAAAACGTTGTTAATCAGGCGCGTTAGCCGCTCGGATTCGTGAAAGATGAAATCGTAGTAACCCTGGCGTTTTTTCTCGTCAGCCCAGCCCTCGCGCAGCATTTCACCGTACATGCGAATCGAGGTCAGTGGTGTTTTCAGTTCGTGGCTGACCGCCGACACAAAATCCTGCTGTTGCCGTGCCAGCGCGATCTGGCGCATGCCGAGGCGATACAACATCAGGCATCCACCGCTTAACACCAGAGCTAGCACCAGCGCTGACCATATGATCACTTGCCCACCCGCGCCTATCGGCAGGCGCGCCAGCGTGTAAATCAACTCGATATCATCGAAGGGCGCAATCATGCGGCTCTGGTAAAGCAGTTCATTGTCCACCTGGCCACCCGAGGGCCGATACTGACTGCTGTAGTCGGCGCTGAAATTCTTCAGTATTGAACCCCCGTAGGCGACGATAAGCCGGCTCATGATCGACAGGCTGGACTGTTCGAAGGCTGGAGCGATCAACTGTTCGATGAAGCCGTCCTGCTCGATCAACAGGCCCTGGATATAGCGCTCATTGTCGTGCCAGACGCGACGAAACAGGACGAAGTGACCGCTATCGAGCAGGGAAAACTCCATCGCTCCGACTTCGCTTTCAAATGTTTGAATCTGGATAGCCTGCTGGGTCGACAGTTGCGCGCCAAGGTCTGATTCAGCCTCGCTGGCACTCGCGGCCAGGTTCTTTTGCAACAAAGTTTTGTCGAGGCTGCTGGGCAGGCTGCTTTTCTCCTTGCGCGCGCGCTTCACTTCATTCTGTTTTTTCTCTTCCATCTCGCGTGACTCGGGCGCGGCCGCGGCAACCTGGTAGCTGTCTTCGAGCTTCAGGTCCTTCACCTGCTCGCTGGCCATCGAACTATCAACGGAAGGCGCCGTACTGCGCTCGCTGAGCGCATCGAAGGCCGACTGCACCTGGTCGTCACTATCCGAACTGAGCATGGCTTTGCCCATCGACTGAACTTCTGCCATCAGTCCCGGGCTGTCACTGCGCTCCTCTTCGACTAGCGCGTTTGCACCATCTGCAACCAGGCTGGCCGGCAAATCGCTCTTACCCACCAACCGGTTCTTGCCCAGTATGCCGAGGATGCGCCCCTGCTGCTGGCGGCGCTGTTGTAATTCCAGCGCGGAAATACCGTAGTCGGTGGCGTTGCGCTCGGGCAGGGTTGGCGTGCGCAACTGCCCCGAGGCATCGACCTGGAAATAACCGAGCAGACCCGGCACCTCGGACTTCAACGGGAATTCCGACAGCGGTGAACGCTGCAGGAAAGCGGAGCCTTCTACGCCGGTAACATTGAGAAACTCGTAATCGGTAATCGGCCGCTTCTCTTCGCGTGCGATCAATTCGTTAAACCCGGCATCGATGCGCAGCGTCAATTCGCGCGCCAGCTGTTGGTGTTGGTGAAAGGCTTCCCATTTCAATTGCCCATAAGCCTGATACACCAGTATCGAGGTGGGTAAAGCGAGCGCGATAAAAAATAACGCCAGCAACAAAGAAAGCCGACGACGATTCATTTTGTCTCGATCATCAGACGATAACCAGCACCGCGCACGGTAACAATGGCCTCCGGGTTGGCGGCATCGGTCTCAATCTTGCGGCGCAGCTTGGCGATGTGAATATCGACGGTACGGGTTTCTATCTCCATGTGATTGGCATAGCCCCACACTCTCGCCAGCAACTCTTCGCGCGAGACCGGCCTGTCGCATTGTTGCGCCAGGTAGCGCAGCAAATCCATTTCGCGACGGGTAAATACCAGATCTCCCGCCGACAGGTTTTCGCTATCTATGACGAGACATAGTCATCTGCGCCCAGGGTCAAACCCTGCACTATATCCTCGTCGCTGGACTTGGCGGTGAGCATGATCACCGCCTGGCGGCGGTCCTGCTGGCGGATGCGGTTGCATATTTCGAAACCATCGATGCCTGGCAGCATTACGTCAAGCAGGATCAGGTCGTAGGTACCGCCAAGCGCCTTTTGCAAACCATCGTCTCCATGCGCGGCACTATCGACTTCATAACCGTGGTAAACAAACAGGTCAATCAACCCGCTGCGTATCGCTTCCTCGTCTTCTACCACCAATAGTCGCGCTTTTTGCGCCATCGCTCTCGCCCGCTCCTTGAATATGGCATTAATCCTAGCATCCCGCCCTGACGCTTATGTAAATTTTTTGTAAATCCAACGGCAAAGCTTTTACCAAAACCTGCCTGTTTCCAACACTCCGCCTGCAGCAGAATCTGCCCATCTTTCATCAACAACGGAGCAAGCCCATGGCACTGGTAACCCGACTAACGCGATTGTTTCAGGCCGACTTTCACGCCGTACTGGATCGCATCGAGGAACCCGATCTGCAACTCAGGCAGGCGGTACGCGAAATGCAACTGGCGCTGGATCAGGATCGTCAACGTCTCTCCTTGTTACAGCACGAAGCAGTGCAACTGCAGGAAGCCGGTGTAGTGCTACAACAGGCGATGATGGCCTACGATGAGGAACTGGACATATGCCTCGCCGCAAAAAAGGACGATCTGGCACGCGACCTGTTGCGACGCAAGCTAATCGACGAAAAACGCAGCGCATCGATCAGGCAGCAGACACAAGCCATCGAGACGCAATGCGCTCGCCTGCAAAAACAGGTGGAAGAGCAGGCGCAGCAGCTTGGCAGCATGAAGCAGAAACTGGAATTGCTGGTCAGCGACCGCAACGGCCACGGCAGCAACGATCTTCACGTCGGTGACAACATCCGCAACGAGGAAATCGAAATTGCCTTGCTGCGCGAAAAGCAGCGCAGGGTAAAAGCATGAATGCCCCCGGCCTGATTTCCGGCATCATCCTCGCCTTGCTGATCAGTCTCGGCGCAGGTCTGAGCGGTTTACTGCTCGGCGCCTTCATCGCGCAAAGCACTTTGTTCAGCCTGATCCTCGCCGCTGTCTCGCTGGTCTACCTGCTCTACCTGTTGAAACACGGCAATGCACGCGTCGGTCGTGTGCTGGTAGTCACCGCCTGGGCCTTGACCAGCCTCGCCGGCTGGCTCTTCGAACTGCCTCTGGTCGAACAGGTTCTACTACAGTCCGCGCTCATCTGGCTGGTGCGTTCGCTGTATTTTCACGCCTCGGTATTCGCCGCTTTACTCGATCTTGGTCTGGTCTCCATGGGCCTGGCCGCGAGCGCCTGGGCAATCCTGAATACCGGCAGCCTCGCCACCGCTATCTGGAGTTTTCTGCTGGTACAGGCGCTGTTCGGCTGGATTCCTTCATTCACCAGCAAACCGGGATCGGCCGTGTTTGACGATCGCCCCGGACAATCATCTTTTCAAACCGCGCACCGCGTCGCAGTCGATGCGGTACGCAAACTTAGCCAACCCTAACGGAGATAACCATGAAACTGAAATCCATAAACCCGAAGCTTGTTGCACTGGTACTTTTCGTATCCACCGCCACCGGCATAGCATTATTCCCTGCGCTGCAACAGGCGCAGGCGCTGGGCACGAAGGTCACGCAAACCACGCAAATCCTGCCGGCGCAAAGTCATCGTATCGAGGTAGTGTTCGTACTCGACACCACCAGCAGCATGTCCGGGCTGATTCAGGCCGCCAAGGAAAAAATCTGGTCGATCGCCACCACCATGGCATCGGCGCAGGAAAATCCCGACATCAAGATGGGCCTGGTCGCCTTCCGTGATCGCGGCGATGCCTATGTCACCCGCGTGTTCGATCTCTCGGACGATCTCGACTCTATGTATGCCAGCCTGATGGACTTCAGGGCCGAAGGCGGTGGTGATGGCCCGGAAAGCGTCAACCAGGCGCTGTACGACGCGGTGCACAAGATTTCCTGGAGCCAGGACAGCGGCGTCTACAAGGTGGCCTTCCTGGTCGGAGACGCCCCTCCGCACATGGATTACCCCGGTGAAGTGCAATACCCCGCCAGCCTGCAGGCAGCTGCGCGTAAAGGCATAGTGGTGAATGCGATCCAGAGTGGTCAGCAAGCCTATACCACCGCTGACTGGCAGCAGATCGCGGCACTCGGAAATGGCGAGTATTTCCAGGTGGAAAACTCGGGCAATGCGGTTGCTATCGCTACGCCTTTCGACAAGAAGCTTTCCGAGTTGGCCGCCAGTCTGGAAGATACACGCCTGTTTTACGGCGACGACGAAGTCAAACAGGCACAGAAGCGCAAGCTCGATGCCAACCTGAAGATACGCAAGGAATTGTCCTCCGAAGCACTGGCCAGGCGCGATACCTACAACGCGACAGTCAGTGGCAAGAAGAATCTGCTGGGTGAAGGCGAACTGGTCGATGCGATCACTTCGGGCCGCGTCGAACTCGATGCAATCCCCGAAGAAGAGTTACCCGCCAGTCTGCAAGCCCTGGCACCGGCCGCACAAATGGAAGTGATCAGCGAACAGGCCAGAAAACGCGATCAGTTGAAACAGGAAATCGAGAAGCTGTCCGAATCACGCAGCGACTTCATCAAGAAAAAGGTTGCCGCCGACGGTGGTGCCAATGATTCGCTGGACGAGAAAATTTATCGTGCGGTGAAAGATCAGGCGGCAGCGATAGGTTTGACTTACGACAGCGACAGCGCCAGCTACTAGATTAGCACTGTCTGCCCTACTCCAGTTTTGGCCCCGCTACTGCGGGGCCTTTTGTTTGCCGACCTCGCGCAACAACAGGTACAGCTCGTGCACCAGGCGTTCGTTGGTCTGGATTTCCAGCCACTTGGTCTTGGGCACCCTGCGCTTGACCAGTTCGCGCACAACCTTCAGCGAAAAGGAATCGCTTTCCAGGTTGGGGTCGTGAGTTCCGGCGCTGATATTCTGGATGGTACGGCTGAGGATAAAAGTAGTTGATTCGTCGGCGTCCTGGTACAGACGAGTACGGATTCGGTTATCGGCCAGTAATTCCTCGGTGGCAAGACGCTGGCCGCGCATTTGCAAGATGAGTACGCCGAGTAATCCGATGGTAAATACAAGTAGTAGGGAAGTGACAAGGCTCATGGTTGTGTCCGGCAATTATTATATGTAACTGAGGACGGATTTTAGCAGGTCTTAATGGCTGCAAATAGAATTGGGAAATATGTCGCAATCGCCCGGTTTTCTGCAAGAATGTGTGACTTTAACAGCCGCCTGGATCGAACCATGCAGCCCTGTCGCGACGCCCTGCCCGCAGACTATGATGCGGTCAAAGCAATCAACCGGGAGTCACCCGAAGCCTTATCCCTGCTCGATGCCGACTATTTCGCGCAACTGCTCGACCTCAGTGATTACTTCAGGGTGATCGAGCTGGAAGACGAGGTCGCTGGTTATCTTTTTGCGATCACTCATCGTGCTGCCTACGACGGCGAGGAATTCCAGTGGTTTCGCCAGCACTACGCTGCGCCATTCCTCTACATCGATCAAATCGCCATCACCACGACCGCGCGACAACAGGGGCTGGCGCAATTGTTATACCGCGATCTGCAAGCCTGCGCTCTCGAAGCTGGCGCGCAATACCTGCTCTGCGAGGTCAACTATC
>CAXBMV010000119.1:0-7920 GCA_963976575.1 uncultured Gammaproteobacteria bacterium
GATTAGCGATAAAGCTTTCCGGAATGGATTGACCGGCGTCTATGCAGTAGGCCGCCAGGAAGGGGGATAAAACCACCTCTGCAGCCTTTTCCAGTTTCGCGTCGACACGTAGCAATTCGGTCAGCCTGCGACTGGAATGTATATTGTTACGTTGCAGCCATTGCTTCACCTCATCACCCGGCTCGGCGAGCAACTGTTGTTGCAGCGCTTCCAGCGAACTCAGACGACCTCGCCGGGTTTGTACCTGGCTGCGTTTTTCGTCGAGTTGCGCGGACTGCTGGTCGATAGTCTGGCGTAACTGCTGAATTTCCTCGGCACTGGCCTGCGCCTGCTGCGTGGTTGCGGCATGCTCCTGCGACTTCGCTTCGATGCCGGCTTCGAGGCTGTTGATTTCCTGTACAAAGGCCGACGCATCCAGCCCGTTGAGTTCTTCCTGCAGGCGCGTGCGACGCTGGTCGGCGAGGCTGACCTGGCGCTCGATGTGTTCTATGCCACGATTTTCGATTTGCGCCGATTCGTGAACCTGGTGAAACTCGCGGCGAAACTGGTCCCATTGCTCCTGCCAGGCCTGCATATTGCTTTCCGCAGTGGCGAAGGTTTCTTCCTGCTGCTGCAGAGCGGCGGCGCTGCCTTCCAGTCCCGGTGAAATCTCGGCAATATCGCGTACCAGCAAATCCAGTTTCTCGCTGTCGCTGTACAGCATCTTCTCCGATTCCTGCAACGAGTGACGCAGGCTTTCCAGCTCCTGGCGATCGTGCTGACGCAGAGACTTTTGATGTTCTATCGATTGCTCCTTGCTGGATATTTCGGAACCGAGTCGATAAAACTGCCCCTGTACCTGGCTATGCTGTTCGCTGGCTTCGGCCAGCTTTTGCCGACCTTCTTCGATATTGCGTTCGATTTCACGCAGGCCCGCGGTACGTTCTTCCATCGCGGTCAGCAATGCTGCCAGTTGACGCTGCTGCCCTTCACTCTCGCTGTCGAAGGCATTTTTCTGTAGCAACAGGGCTTCGGCTTCGAGGCGGCGCTGCTCCTGCTTGAGCAATTTGAACTTTTCCGCGGTCTTCGACTGCCTGTCCAGACGCGTAATCTGTTTTTCGATTTCTTCGATCAGGTCCACCAGGCGGTCAAGATTCTCGCGGGTGTGTTGCATCCTGTTTTCGGTTTCGCGGCGGCGCTCCTTGTACTTCGAAATACCCGCAGCCTCTTCCAGGTAAACGCGTAATTCGTCGGGCTTGGCATCGATAATGCGGCTGACCATGCCCTGCTCTATGATCGAATAACTGCGCGGCCCGAGTCCGGTGCCGAGAAATATATCTGCTATATCGCGGCGGCGGCAGCGCGTATTGTTCAGGAAATACTTGGATTGGCCAACGCGGGTGGCGATTCGCTTCACCGAAATCTCGTTATACTTGGCGTATTCACCCTTTACGCGACCGCTGGAATTATCAAAAACCAGTTCCACCGAGGCCTGTCCAACCGGCTTACGCCCCGAAGAGCCACTGAAGATGACGTCTTCCATGGATTCGCCGCGCAGGTTTTTCGCCGAGGATTCACCCATAACCCAGCGCACCGCGTCTATGACATTCGATTTGCCGCAACCATTAGGGCCGACAATACCGGTCACACTGGCAGGAAAAGACAGCTTGGTGGGGTCTACAAACGACTTGAAACCGGCAATTTTAATTTGACTCAGGCGCATGCGTCCGGGTTTTTCCAGGGTAAAAAATTCGGGCCTCAGAGTATATCATTTGAGGGTTCCGTCAACAGTAGTAATTGCCTATTCGATTCGTCAGGATATAATGGCGCCCGCCGAAATGGCGACAGGCCATCCGGCCCTCAAACACGCGAGTTTATATAATGAGTAGCAAACCCGGCAAGACCCTGGATACCTTTGAAAATCCGAACCCCGAGCGCGACTATACGATTCGTATCGATACTCCCGAATTCACCTGTCTGTGCCCGATGACAGGACAACCCGATTTCGCCACCATTGAAATCGAGTATGTTCCCGACCAGCTTTGCCTCGAACTGAAGGCATTGAAGCTGTATTTCTGGTCATACCGCGACGAGGGCGCTTTCCACGAGGCGGTCACCAACCGCATCCTCAGTGACCTGGTCGCCGCGATCAACCCGCGCTTCATGCGCGTCAGCGCTGATTTCAATGTGCGCGGCGGAGTTTATACCCAGGTAGTCGCCGAACATCGCTGCCCCAACTGGGTTGCGCCCGAACCGGTAGACCTGGCCTAGACAAATGCTCGGCGATATTGCAATCGGCACCCAGACGCTGGCGAAAGGCCTGAGTCTGCTCAATAAACCCAGTATCCGCGTTTACGTGGTCATACCCTTACTCATCAACCTGCTGCTCTTCGGTGCGCTGGTGTGGTTTGGCTATCAGCAATTTTACGCGCTGGTTGAGTGGTTGATGTCTTTTGTTCCGGGGTTTCTCGATTTTCTGCAATGGCTACTCTGGTTATTCTTCGGCCTGCTCGCGGCGGTAACCGTATTCTTCGCATTCACCCCGGTGGCTAATATCGTCGCGGCTCCATTCAACGCGCTAATGTCTGAAAAAATCGAGGAACTGCTAACCGGCAAGCCGCCGGCCTCGGACAGTAGTTTCATGCAAATGGCGATAGACAGCGTCGTCTCGCAGCTGGGCAAGCTGCTGTATATATCGCTATGGGCCAGCGGCTTGTTATTGCTTAGCCTGATACCGCTGATCAATTTCATCGTGCCGGTGCTGTGGGTAGTGTTCGGATCCTGGTTATTGTCGCTTGAATATCTCGACTATCCGATGGGTAACCACGATATCGCCTTCGCAAAGCAGAAAGAAATTCTGCGCAAGCGCCGCGGCCTGTCGCTGGGATTCGGCGGTTCGGTGATGATTATGACCAGTATTCCGATCATCAATTTCTTTGCCATGCCGGTGGCAGTGGCCGGTGCTACGGTGCTCTGGGTGGAGCAGTTGCAGGCCGATCAATAGTCAGACCTTTGGTTGCGCAGGCCTGCAGGTCTGGATCCCGTATAGACGCTGCGCGCTGAGCGGAGTTTCAATCAAAATTCGATATCAATCCACCCGTTTATAGCTTGAGGACTTCGGGCTGTATTCTCTGTCCGCGCTGCAGGCGCTCCGCCTGCGGCAGAATATCCATACTCGGCCACAGACCATCGAGCAGCGCCTGACCGTATTCACGCATGCCCACAGCGAGGGTCGACTTGTGGCTGACATTCTGCGCATAAGCCAGCCTGTGCCAGCTTGCGCTGGGGCCATCGTCGGTGGGTTCAATCAGCATATACCAGCCATCGCTGCTGCCATCGTTGGCCGGCATACCGATAACACCGGCGTTTAACCAGTAGCGGGTATCGATTTTCTGACCAAAAGGAATCCCGCTATGGCCGCCGACGATCACATCGACAGCGGCCCTGTCCAGCTGCTCGCGTTTCAGGGCGACATCGGTAGACGGAAATACGAACTGGTTGATACTGTCAATGCCGCCGTGGATAACCCTGAAGCTGCGTCCATCCATCTGAAAGTCTATCTGCCGCGGCAGGTCACGCATCCAGCGCCGCTGTTCGATATCTATTTGAGTATTGGCGAACTCGTACCAGGTCCGCGATAGCGTAGAACACACACTGTCCGGCTCGAAACCGCAACCGCAGTCTGGTTCCGAGCTGGCCAGTGATTCCTCGCAGTTGCCCATAACCACCGCTATACCCCAGTCGCGGATCAGTTCCACCGTCTCTGTAGCTTCGGCACAGTAGGCCACCAGGTCGCCACTACAAATGATGCGCTGCGCCGGTATATGAAGCTGTCGAGCGCGCGCCTGCATCGCCTGCGTAGCGGCGAGATTGCTGTATGGCCCACCGAAGATCAGTATCCTGCCCTGTATATTTCCCAGATCAGTCATCACCGGCCGCTGCACTGCGCGGGCCCCCGCCAAAATGAATTGTTGTCAAAAAATTGCTCATGTTGATTTAAAATTCGCACTATCGCCTGGTGACGCAGAGCTTGTATGACCTTGACGCTAACTTAAAAGTTCGCATACTGTCTGACAAATTCACAACCCGCGGTCGTTATCTTGCGCTCTTTAATTTTCTTCCTGTTGATGCTGCAGCTACTCCCGGCGCAAGCACAACCCCGACAATCGCTGGTGCCCGGTGGCATTGCTATTATCGAGCTGGATAGCAGCGAGGGCAGCAGCTACACCTTTAACGGCAAAACCCTGCTGGTTACCACCATCGACGGTAAAACCTCCGCCCTGGTCGGCATTCCATTAAGCAGCAAACCCGGCGAACATTATATCGAAATACGCGATCTCAACAGCCTGCAGAAAAAGTTTTTCCGGGTCGAGGATAAGCAATACACAACCCAGCACATTACCATCGAAAACAAGCGCAAGGTCAATCCCTATGCCAGCGACTGGGATCGCATTCTCGCCGAGAAAGAACGCAAGAATATCGCCCGCAATCAGTACAGCAAGCAACCGGTCGATGTCGATTTCATCCGGCCGGTAGAAGGAATCAATACCGGCAGTTATGGCCGCAGACGGGTATTCAATGGTCAGCCGCGGCGTCCGCATAGCGGCATGGATTTCGCTGCCCCACAGGGCAGTCCAGTGCTGGCGCCAAGCGCCGGCAGGGTCATAGAACTGGGAGATTTCTTTTTCAGCGGCAAGCTGGTGTATCTCGACCACGGCCAGGGACTGATATCGCTGTTTGCCCACCTCAGCGAAATCGATGTCGAGCTCGGCGAGCAAGTGAAAAAGGGACAGCTGGTTGGCAAGGTGGGCGCTACCGGCCGCGCCACAGGCCCCCACTTACACTGGAGCCTGGGTATGAATGGATCCTGGATAGACCCCGCTTTATTTTTGCCGGAAGCTGACTAGAAAGTCAGGCGCACGCCAATCTGAACCTTGTCGTCATCGGCTTCGTAGTCGCCGAGATCGGTTTTGAATTCGAGGTGACGCCAGCCGACGAAGGCGATGGTCTGCGGTAATGCTTCGATCTGAAAACCGAGCAGGTAGTCGACCACTTCCTCGGAGTCGGAGAAACTGGTGATTTCGGGTGCATAGATACCGCGCAGGTAAATCGCCATCGGCGTGGTTCCGGGAATGGTGTAGCGTATTTCGCCACCGATACCGAAAGCGAGTATATCCCTGTTGATATTATCCAGCTTACCGAGATAGCCCTTCACACCCACACCGAAAGTCAGAGGATTATTCTTTGACGCCTGACGCATTTGCATCAAACCGACCTGGGCGATGACATCGCTTTCTTCGTTATAAAAGAAACCGAGTGACAGGTCTGCGCCACCCCAGCCGATTACGCTGGAATCCGAACGGAAGGTAAACTGGGCTGTCTTCGAGCTCAGCGCTGCCTCGAAATCACTGGCCATGACACTGGTCGTGCCTCCCAGAAATAACAATAGTGCGAGCAGTCGAGATAAAAGCTTCATAAGAAATTCCATGGCTTGAAAATTCGCGCAATCATAGCACAGCGATTAGAGATTTTGCGCGCTGCAGAAGGGAAATATGAACTAGTTTGAGCGACTGACGCCGCGCACTTTTTGACTAGCGCTCGAAGCGGTTAAACAGCGGCGTGATTTCGGCGGTTTGATTATGAATCGGCGTGTCCAGCCAGCGGATAATCGGCGCCCACTGTTTTTTGTCGACCTTGTTACGAGCCGCAGGAATTTCCTGAACACCCACCCCCATTCCTATCGCGCGGGCGTATAACTGGGTATCGCGCAAGCTGGAAATGAATGGAATATTGAGACTGAAGAGGAAGCGCTCCAGCGAGTGATACATGAGGGTATTTTTGCGCACCCGGTTAGCCACCACGGCCATACGGATCATGCGATTGCGCGCCTTGCCGGTAGTGAGTAATTCCTTGATAAAATGCGCGGTGGCATGGATATCGATAGGCGATGGCAGTACCGGTATCAGCACCGAGTCATTTTGCTGGAATAACAAAGACAGCTCGCTCATGTCGCTACCCGCCGGGGTATCGATGATAGCGACTTCGGTATCCGGCGGAACCCGCATTTGCCAGGAACGGGTAAGGCGGTGATCGGAATTCTTGGAAGCGTCGACCCCGTGGATAGTCGGGGAAGTGCCGGGGCGTTTTTTCAACCAGGCCAGCGAAGACCCCTGGGAGTCATGGTCGAAAAGTCTGACCTGGTTGGTGGTGATGGTGGTCTTGCCACATCCGCCTTTGGCGTTGGTGACCAGGATTCTTTGTAAGCCCATAAGACCTAGAGTTTATGCTTAAAGCGTCAAATTTCCATCAAATATCGAAAATCTACGCGTTTTTTTGCAAATAAACCCGATTTAGAGGCTATTTTGCACCCTTTTTGTTCGAAAAAGGGTTTTTCCCCGACTTCAATTCGATTCTTACCGGGGTACCTTTCAGTTTTAATTTATCGATGTAGAAACTCATTAGATAGCGCAGATAAGAGTCGGGCAAGTGTTCGGTCTGGTTGCCGTGGATGACAATAATCGGAGGATTGCGCCCGCCCTGGTGAGCATAGCGCAGCTTGATACGTCTGCCGTGGTGCATTGGCGGGTTGTGTTTGAATACGGCTTCTTCGAGCAAATCGGTGAGATAACGCGTATTCATATCACGGAAGGCCGAGTCATAAGCCTGATCCACTGCGCCCATTAAATCACCTACCCCGGTACCGTGCTTCGCCGAAATATAATGCTGCGATGCGAATGTGGTAAAGGTCAGGCGGCGCTTCAATGCCTCACGAGTCTTGTCGCGTTGCTCGGCACTTTGACCATCCCACTTGTTGATCGCTATGACCAGTGCGCGGCCGGCATTGAGGGCGTAGCCGAGCAGGGTTAAATCCTGATCGGTGAGGCCTTCACTGGCGTCTATCACCAGCATAACCACATGCGCTTTCTCGATTGCCGCAAGCGCCTTGATGACGCTGAACTTCTCTATCGCCAGCTGCACCTTGCCGCGCTTGCGCACCCCGGCGGTGTCGATCAGAGTATAGTGTTTACCGCGACGCTCAAAGGGTACTGCAATCGTATCCCTGGTTGTCCCCGGCTGGTCAAAGGCGACCACGCGCTCGGCACCGGCGAGGCGGTTGATCAAGGTAGACTTGCCCACATTGGGCCGACCGATGACCGCGATCGATGGTCCTTCGGGGGTTTGATCGGGCTCCTGCTCGTCGGGAAAAGCACTCAACAGTCCCTCGATCAACGGGTTGATACCCTTGCGATGCGCCGCCGAAATCATATGCACATGCTCGAAGCCCAGCGCGAAAAAATCCGCCCGCGCCTGCTCCGGGCTGATGCCATCGACCTTGTTGACTATGACATGACAGGATTTCCCGGACTTGCGCACCAGGTCTGCAATGACGCGGTCACCACTGGTTAAGCCGTCCTGGGCATCGACCATGAACAGGACTTCATCAGCCTCTTCCATAGCCACCAGGGTTTGCGCCGCCATTAAATCATCGAGGTCCTGCTTTTCCCCGCTCAGCCCGCCGGTATCGACGACGATGAATTTTTTCTCGGCGCGCTCACCAACACCATACTGGCGATCACGGGTTAAACCCGGTTCATTGGCGACGATCGCGTCCCGGCTACGTGTCAACACGTTGAACAGGGTCGATTTGCCCACATTGGGGCGACCGATTAATGCAATAACGGGGATCATATCTGTCCTAGTCTTGCAAGGTGAGCGAGGATAAAAACCCCTTTTGATCAATCGCCAGTATGCTGTTCTTCCAGATGAGTGGTTGCACGTAAATGCGCGTCTCGCTGGATCGAATTCTGGCGCGTAACTTGCCATCGCTCTTATTCATCCAGTGCAGGTAGCCGTCACGGTCGGCAACTACCAGCTTATCGCGGTACAGTGTGGGCGCGGTTATGCGGCGCGCGTTTAATACATCCTGTTTCCAGAAAGCAC
>CAXBMV010000120.1:0-7907 GCA_963976575.1 uncultured Gammaproteobacteria bacterium
GCAATTCTTCCAACAATATTTCGTGCAATAGCTTGCCACTTTCGATTTCAAATCCCTTGCTCGCCCAGAAAATACTGACTTTTTCGTCTATCAGTGGTTGCAAGCTGCGCAGTAGTGACCTGAAACCACGGCTGGGTATCGCGATCAATAGACTGCCGACCCCGTCGATCGCCGCTTCCAGAGATGGCTCGAGGCGTATATTGTCGGGGAGCTTGTAACCGGGAAGAAATTCGCTGTTTTCGCGCAAAGCTGCGAGACGGGTGACGTGATTGGGGTCATGCCCCCAAAGGTTCACATCGATCTGGTTATTGGCCAGGTGTATGGCCAACGCCGTGCCCCAGGAGCCGGCACCCAGAACCGCTACAGATTCGCCCATGGCTAGTGCTTGACGTCGGCTTCGGTTGCGGCTTCGGTTTCAGTTGCCGCTTCGGCCTGTTTTTCTTTTTGTTGCAGGTGTTGCTGATACAGCGCTTCAAAATTCACCGGCGCCAGTATCAGCGGCGGAAAACCACCCCGGGTGGTCATGTCCGACATGACTTCGCGCGCATAGGGGAAGAGGATATTCATACACTGACTGCCCAGCAGATAAGCGCGTTCTTCGTCGCCAAAGCCGGCTATGTTGAACAACCCGGCCTGCTGCACCTCGATCAGACATGCGGTGCTGTCCTGATGGCTAACTGTCGCGGTAATGCGCAACACGGCCTCGTAAAGATCACCCTCAACAAGACTGTGGGGATTGGTCAGGTTGAGATCAACCTTGGGGCTCCATTGTTTGAAGGCAAAGGATTTCGGGGTAGCGGGCGATTCAAAGGAAACGTCCTTGACATAAAGTTTCTGGATGGAGAATTGCTTCTGTACTTCCTGTTTTTCGCTCATGGAACCGGCTTCGCCTAAAAGAGCGCAACTATATCAGCACACGCCGCTTAAAACCACGGCCAGACAAGGCTCTGGGCTACTTTTTAGTGACTGGCAAATGAGCATCCTGCCAGGCCATGATGCCGCCACTGAGACTAAACACCTTGGCGAATCCATTGCGCGTCAATTCCTTGCAGGCCACGCTGGAACGCGATCCGACCTTGCAATAAACCAGTATGGTTTTGTCCTTGTGCTTTTCCAGCTCGCCGACCCGCTTTGACAGCGCGCCCACAGGTATCTGAATGGCACCGGCAATCTTGCCACCGGCTGTTTCAGTCGGTTCACGCACATCAAGCAGTACCACATCACCCTTGTTCATTAACTGCACCGCAGCCGCAGGCGTCAAACTGGCAAATCGCTGCGTTGCGATCTTCAGTTCGTTTAAAAATGTGAGTGCCAGCAAGGCTACGAAGGCGAGCACCAGCAAAGGGTGGTTCGCCGCAAATTCTGAAATTTGAGTCAACATAAACAGGGAATAAAGAGGTTATCCAGAAAACATTTTCATCGGTCCGAACAGAAAACTTCCTGCATCAAGCCGATCAAACGCAGCGTGCGCTCGTCACCAACGCGATAGAAAACTTTGTTCGCATCCTTGCGCGACGACAGTATACCCTTATCGCGCAAAATCGCGAGATGTTGTGAGATATTACTTTGCGAGCTGCCCACATGCTCAACTATGCCCTGCACACAGATTTCCCTACTACCCAGAGTACAGAGGATTTTTAGTCGTAACGGGTGGGACATGGCCTTCAGCGAACGTGCCGCAATTTCAATATCTTCCGCCGCGACCCGAAGTTGCGTATGGTTAAACAGGCCTGCCAGGTCGGTTTTCATTCGTCGCAGCCTATTATCAGTGGTTAATATCAGGAAATGATTATGATCTGGGCGGGGCTATATGTCTACTGCTGCACCTGGCTGTTCGTGGCGCTAGGAATTTGTACCTTTCGTAGTAACATAGAACCATGTTTCCCCATTTCCCGCCCTCATTGAAAATCCTTGCCTGCGCACTGCTTAGCCTGCTCCTGGTTTGCCCATTGGCGCAATCGGCGAGCAAGGAGGAAAAGGAAAAGCAGCTTCAAAGCCTGCTCCACAAGATCGAAAAACTACGCCAGACCATAGACGTCAAGGAAGACAGTAAGTCCAGATATATCAAACAGTTAAAATCAATCGAAAGGAATATCGGCAAGGTCAGCCAGCGCATTAGAAGCACTGCTAAAAAAATCCAGTCGAAGCAATCCGAGCTGGGCAAGTTGCGCGATACCCGTCGCCAGCATCAACGCCAGCTTGGCCGGGAAAACAATACCCTCGCCGAACAGTTGTACGCCGCCTATACACTGGGACGCCAGGAAAAGGTAAAGCTGTTATTTTCGCAGCAGGATGTGCAGCTGATCCAGCGCAATCTGGTTTACTACGAATATTTTTCCAATGCCCGGGTCGACCTGATCAAGTCGGTTGAAGCCAGCATCGAAGGCATAATCGAAACCGAGCAGCGTATCCAGCTGGCCAGTCAGGAACTGGAAAAGAGCCAGCAGCTGCTGAAGACGCAAAAATCCGACCTCGATAAAGACCGCAAAAAACGCGAAAGCATAGTCGCATCGCTGGACAAGCAGTTGAAAAAGCAGGGCGGCAGTCTGGCCAGACTGGAGGACGAAGCCAACCAGCTGCAGGAATTGATCAATTCGATACAGAAAATTTTCATCGATGCCCCCGAGGTCGACTTACTACAACAGGATTTTGCCGGCATGAAAGGCAAGCTGCCCTGGCCGGTGGAAGGTAAAATCAGGAAGCTATTCGGCAGGCACAAACCGCAATCGGACATGCAATGGCAGGGTATCGTGATCGAAGCCGATAGCGGTGAACATATCAGGGCCATTTCCAATGGCCGTGTCGCTTTTGCCGACTGGTTACGCGGCATGGGTAACCTGATAATAATTGATCATGGCAATTCCTACCTGTCGCTTTACGGGCACAACGAATCATTGTTCAAGTCTGCCGGGGAGTGGGTAGAAACGGGCGATATCATAGGCAGCATAGGCAGTAGTGGAGGTCAGCAGGTACCAGGGCTATACTTCGAGATCCGGAAAAAAGGGAAGCCGGAAAACCCGACGCGCTGGTGTAAAACCGGCAACCGGTTTGCCTCGTAGAAGCCCGGTTTAGCGGAATAAACGGAAAAACAGGCTTTATCGGGGCGAATTTCAGTCTTTTCATGTGTTTTCTTTTGAACTGTTTACAACTAATAGCGCCCTATCTAGTCTACAATATACTGTCGCAGTCCTGTCCTGGCGGGCGATTTAACGGAGAATCGAATGATACAAAATTTGCGGAAATCCACCTTGTTTTTGAGCGGAATCCTGCTTGGCCTGGCCCTGGCCGTAGGCCACGGTGTTTACGCGCTCAAGGACGATAAGAGTGAGATACCATTCGAAGACCTGCAGGCCTTTAGCGAAGTCTTCTCCAAGGTTAAATCAGACTATGTCGAAGCCGTCGACGATAAGAAGCTTATCGAAGATGCTATTCGCGGCATGCTTAGCGGTCTCGACCCGCATTCCTCTTTCCTCAATATTTCGGAATTCAGCGACCTCAAGGTCGGAACTACCGGCCAGTTCGGTGGCCTCGGTATCGAAGTCGGCATGGAGAACGGATTCGTCAAGGTTATCTCACCCATAGACGATACGCCTGCGTCGCGCGCCGGTGTCAAGGCCAGCGACCTGATCATCAAACTGGACGACAAATCGGTAAAGGGCATGACCCTGAACGATGCGGTCAAGATCATGCGTGGTCAACCCAATACTGATATCGACCTGACCATAGTACGCGAGGGCGAATCCAAACCGCTGGTGATCACCATTACGCGTGAAATCATTCGCGTAAAATCGGTGAAGAAGCGCATGCTCGAACCCGGTTACGGCTACCTGCGCATCACTACTTTTCAGTCGCGTACCACCACTGACCTGCTCAAGGCGATATCCGACCTGCAGAAGCAGGAAAAACTCAAAGGCATGGTACTGGACTTGCGCAATAATCCAGGTGGCGTGCTCAACGGTGCGGTGGGCGTCTCCGATGCCTTCATCGACAATGGCCTGATCGTGTATACGGAAGGCCGTGTCGACGACTCGAGTCATCGCTACGTGGCAACCCCCGGTGACAGCCTGAATGGCGCGCCGCTGGTGGTGCTGATCAATGGTGGTTCGGCCTCGGCCTCCGAAATCGTTGCTGGAGCGGTACAGGACCATGCGCGTGGCATCATCATGGGCACCAAGTCATTCGGCAAGGGTTCGGTGCAAACCATCCAGGAATTGCGTAGCGGTTCGGCGGTGAAATTGACCACGGCACGTTACTTCACCCCCAACGGTCGCTCCATCCAGGCCAGGGGTATAGACCCGGATATCATCCTTAACACGGTTAAACTCTCGGAACAGGATGAAAAAGCGAATTCGACTTTTTCCGAACGCGACCTCGAAGGTCGTCTCAGCAACCCCGATGGCGAGACGGCCGAAGACAGCAGCGACGATATCCCCGAGGTGAAGGGCAAGAGTCTCGCAGAATCCGACTTCCAACTGTTCGAGGCGCTCAACCTGCTCAAGGGGCTGAACATCCTCGGCTCACTGAATAAAAGCTGATACCGGCTTCATGGCAAAACTATGGCTGGCGCTATGGTTTGCGCTCTGGGCTGCGGCCGCGCCTGCAGATCAGCGCCCTGTGCTGTCGCTGGTCATAGACGACCTGGGCTATTCGCTGGAACAGGGCAAGGCCGCGATTGATCTGCAGGGTACCCATACCTACGCTATCCTGCCGTCTGCCAGCTACAGCAAGGAACTGGCAGAACATGCCTACGAATCGAAAAAGGAAGTCATTTTGCATTTGCCGATGCAATCGATTGGCTCAGGATCCCCGCCTGAACCCGGCGCACTCAACGAGGCGATGGACGAAAACCAGCTCAGCGATAAAGTGAACTCGATGCTGTCGCGGATTCCCTATATTCGCGGTATCAATAATCACATGGGCAGCCATCTCACAGAGTTCGATTTCTTTATGCGTCCAATCATGGACAGTATTCGAGGATATAATTCCGGGCTGTATTTTCTCGACAGCCGCACCACCCCGCGCAGCGTTGCCTATACCCAGGCGAGAGATGCGGGACTGCAATCCATATCGCGCGATGTTTTTCTCGACAATGATCACGAAAATCCGGAGTCGATACGTTTGCAGGTACAAATCTGGCTTGCCATGGCCAGACAACGGGGATCATCTATTGCCATCGGGCATCCACATGTCAATACCATCGAAGTTCTGCGCGAATACCTGCCCCAGGCCCACGAAGAATTTCGCTTTGTACCGATTTCGGAAATGATCGAGCAGCGCAACAAACCCGATTTTGCCGAACAGTGGCAGCAAACTCTGGGCAACCTGGAAAGCAGTCCGATTAACTAGGGTCGCGATGCCGGGCTAAATCGGCGGTCGCTGAAACCCACCCATCAAACTTTCGATTCTTTGCGCCAGCGCCAGCGCTATGTCTTCGCGCCAGGGAGCACAGACCACTTGCACGCCCACTGGTAGGCCAGCTGTTTCGCTGCTACCGGCGCGAACCGTCACCGCCGGCCAACCAAGCAGGTTATGAATTGTCAGGTAACTCCAGTCGTCATAGTCATCCTGCTGCGAGGCATCATGCGCGCGCGCCAGATACTTCGCAGCAGGACAAAGAATGGCATCGTAGTCTGTGAAAAAACCCAATGCCTGGCTCTTCGCTTCATCTATCTGCTCCATCAGCAAGGGATCGAATCGTTCTGCCCCGGCCAGAGCATGGTCGTTTAAGTACCCCTGCAGTTCGGGGCCGGCCTCGCTGCCGTAGCGCTTCAACAGGCGCTGTATCAAGCCGGCGTCCGCGTCTTCGCGCAGCTGCGTAAACAGATTTACCAGCTGTTTCATCCCGGGTAGCAATCGATGGGTTAGATTTAATTTGTCGGTAGACAGAGTCTGCGCAGTTTGTTCAAGCACGCGTCGAATATCATCGCAAACCGGAACCACGCCATTATCGCTGTACCAGGCGATACGCAGGCTCGACAAGTCTACCTGGTCTGCCGGATTGACTGGCAGCGGCACTACCGATGGATCTCGCCCGTCCGGCCCACAGATAATCGGCAGGCTAAGAATCAAATCTTCGACAAAACGCGCCATCGGTCCGATCTGGGTGAGTGAATCGAGTACGCCGCCGCCATAGGGAATGATATGACCGGTGCGCGGTGTGCGCCCGGATGTTGGTTTGATCCCGGTGATACCACAGTCATGCGCTGGCGCGCGAATACTGCCGCCGGTATCCGAGCCCAGATCCAAAGCCGACCCGGCACAGGCGAGTATCGCCGCGGCACCACCGCTACTGCCGCCCGGACTACGCGTCAAATCGAAGGGGTTACTGCTGCGCCCGTATATCAGGTTATTGGTTTCTGCACTCAGGGTTAGTTCGGGTGTATTCGATTTTCCCAGCACTATCGCACCCGCGGCACGCAGCCGCGCAACCACCGGCGCGTCTTCGCCAGGTACATAATGCTGACGCCCCAGCGTTCCACCGGTAGAAACAATTCCTGCGGTGTCGAGCGAATCCTTGATCGTTATGGGCACACCGTGCAACACGCCCTTGAACTCCCCGCGCGCGGCCAGCCGATCCAGTTCCTCGGCCTGCTGCAAGGCCCTGCCGGCGTCGAGCTGAACCACTGCATTAATTTTCGGATTAACCGCTTCGATACGCGCCAGGCAGGCGCCGACGATTTCTTTACTGGAAAGTTTACCGACGCGTATCTGTGCAGCCAGTGCAGCCGCCGAGCAATAGATTAATTCATCGTTGTTAATGATCAGTCTCCTGTCCATCCAGCCTCGCTTTTGCGCTCGGGAAGCTGGCGATGAATTCGACGCCGCGAGCATCGATAGGCAGGAATACCAGTTTTGCTGACCTCGGCTTGTTGCTCACTTCCAGCACCCAGCGTGGTGCCAGGGGGTCGATGCTATCCACCTCGCTGAAGCTGGTTTCACCCGGCGGTATTATTATGCTCTGGGGCTCGTGGGTTAACTGCGACCCCACTTCCATGCTGGCGATCGGGCTGGCGTAAGACCACTCCAGCTTTCGCGTCACCGGCTCATCGCCCTGGCCTTGTTTGCACAGGGGCTTACCATTGATTTCAACGATATTGATCATTTGCGTATGGACTTCACCATCTTTCAACTGGATTCGCAGCGACAGACTATCCTCGCGATTACCGATGTTCTCGAAACGCACCGAACCCTCGAATCCCTTGGCGATTTCGTTGACGAAGTACAGACCCAATCCTTTTCCGTGATGATCGCGTACGCGACGCGATGAATAACCCAGCTGGTAGATGCGTTCGCTATCTTCCTGGCGAATTTCAGGGCCACGGTTGTATACCTTCAGTTCAACCTGGTCCTGCAGTTGCGACAACTGTATGGCAACCCGGCTATAGCGGTTCTTATAGGATTTCTGCTGGGCATAGTAGAGCGCATTGTTGAGTAGATTTTCGATCAACAACACCATGTGATTCGGGTTGCCAAGCATTTCACTATCCGCGATCAGGCGAATATTAAACTTGGCATCGAGGTGGCTGGTCGGACATGAAGCAATATCCCAGTCGCGCAGCTCGACGGGATCTTCGGCTATCGGCAGCAGCGCCCGCCGCAGCGCCTGACTCATTGCAAAACTTGGCGTATAGGGCGATGCCTGGGTGTCTTCCTGTTTTAGCAGAGACTGGAAATAGTGTTCTTCACAATCGTAGATACGGTTGGCTACGTGCAGGGCAATATTGTCGGTGGTGGCGAGGTCGAGCAAGTCCCACAGGTAGAGCAGACTTTCGCCGGCCTCGCGGTATTCCTGCAGCGCCTGTTGATCGATCTCCACTTGCTGCTGGTCCTGCTGCTGCGCCCGCTTCAACGCGGTTTGCACCTTGTCGTAGCTGATCACACCGTTGTGGCGAACCTCCGATGCAATA
>CAXBMV010000121.1:0-7848 GCA_963976575.1 uncultured Gammaproteobacteria bacterium
GGATGCGGCTGAAACCATTGATCTGGTGGCGCTGGAGAACGGCGGCCGTGCTGTCGCCTGCAGTAACCAGGCCTTTGGCTCGAACATGATGAGCCTCTGTCTGCCAGGGCGTGGTATCAATATGGGTGATGGCTGGGAGACCGCGCGACGCCGCGAACCCGGCAATGAATGGGCTATCCTCGAACTGGGTCACCCGGGGGTGATCAAAGCCATCGAACTGGATACGGCGCATTACAAGGGAAATTTTCCTGATCGTGCGTCCATCCAGGCGGGTAATATGCAGGCTGGTACCGATGACTCACTGGTGACACAAAGCATGTTCTGGCGTGAGCTACTACCCGAACAAAAACTGGAAATGGATGCGATCTGCCGTTTCGAAACAGAATTGCTGGACCTCGGAAGAGTGACCCATGTCAGGGTGAATATCATTCCTGATGGCGGATTGAGCCGGGTTCGACTTTACGGGCAGATTGTAAAATAGGGAGACTGGAGTGACTGATATTGAGCTGAAACTGGAACCCCTGACACAGGATGCCTTTGCCCCATTTGGCGATGTGATTGAAATTGAAGGTGCCAGACACTTCCCGATAAATGCTGGCACCATCGAACGCTTTCACGACCTGGCTAATCTCGATATCGATAGCGAAGAAGGCGGCAGGGCGATTATCAGTATCATGTCCTGCAATGAAACCAGTAGCCTGCCTTACCGGGTGCATACCGTGGAAAGACACCCCAGTGGCAGCCAGGCATTTTTCCCGCTGGACCCAGTACCGATGATTTCCGTGGTCGCGCCAGCCGGTGATGATCCCGAACCGGGCGACTTCCGCGGTTTTATTTCAAATGGAAAGCAGGGCGTTAACTACCGCGCGGGGGTTTGGCATATGCCGCTGATATCCGATCGCTTAGGCCAGTGTTACCTGATCGTGGACCGGGCCGGGCCGGGACATAATTGCGATGAATTGCATTTTGACGAGCAGGTTCTGACCATATCGATTTAACAGCTGCACATCAGTGGCCCAGATTTGCCGGGCCCGGCGCATTCATTTTTCGGCGTTTTTCGCTGCCTTGCCATTGCTGCCCAGTCGAATCGATTCTCAGGAAGAAAGCAGACCGTCGATTTGATTGATGGCGGAAGTAGCGCCTTCGACAACACCCATGGCCAACACTTGCTCCAAACCTTCCTTGCTCGCGTAGCTGCTGATGTAGGTGGCACGGGTACCGGATGCGATCGCCTCGAAGCGGAAGTTGTTTTTCGATACAGGCATTTCCGGGTTCGCATTAAACGCCTCATCAGCGAATCCGTCGTCAAAATTGAACCCATGTGGTTCATCAATTTCAGTCAGTATCCAGTAACCACAATATTTCTCACCCTCAGGACTGGTCATGTAGTAGGTAGTGCGGGCTCCGACAGTCAGGCTGTGGCTAACAAAGGTCGCCGGATAGGCAGGCGGACCCCAGACCCGTTCCAGTTGCCTGGGGTCAGCATAGAGGGCCCATATGCGCTGCACCGGCGCCGCGAATTCAGCCACGATGGTCAGTTTCAGTGTGTCGAGATCGTGTGTAACGTTGATTACGGGCATGATAACTCCTCTTTATAGGGTTGGTGAGTGATTGGGTCAGCTGAGGTTGCATTCATTGGTCTTGCGCCAGTAGTTCGTCAATCCTGTCGACCCTGCCGCGCCAGATCTCCTCCAGCTCACGCAGCATGGCTGTCGCCGATCGAATCGCATTGACGTTGCCGCAAGCCAGGGCTTCCCGCCCCCGCCGCTTTTTAGTGAGCAGGCCGGCGCGCTCGAGAACCGCTACATGTTTTTGTACGGCCGCAAAGCTCATGTCGTAGGCACTCGCAAGAGCGGAGACCGAATGCTCACGATCAAGCGATCGGCGCAGAATGTCTCGCCGTGTCCGATCTGCGAGGGCATGAAAGAACGCGTCGGCATTGTCTTCTTGTGTATTATTCATGCGCCTAATATACAACCATATGGTTGTATGTCAAGACGTCTCATGGAAACAAGACAAGAATGGATATAGTGCAACTAACCAGGTACTACTGCCGCATACCGCCAGGGCGGGTTAGCGGGTCCTGCACAGGCGGGTCCGCTTCAGATACCGAGCTTACAGCGCTACTTCGATCGCCAGTCCCTGTTCGATCGCGGCATGCACACAGGCGGTCGCCGCTGCCAGGTCCTGCAGGCCTACGCCGGTACCATCGAAAAGCGTGATTTCGTCAGTGCTGCTGCGACCCGGATGATTGCCGTTGATGACATCGCCTATAGGGGTGATGTCATCTTCAGTAATCAAACCTGATGCGATGGCGTGCTGGCTTTCACCCAGACTGACCGCCTGGGCGATCTCATCGGTGAATACAGCGGCACGGGCAAAATTCGCCGGGTCTATTTCCTGTTTGCCGCGGGTATCCGTTCCCATGCAGGCGAGATGCGTACCCGGCTTGATCCAGTCATCCTGCAACAATGCTTCGCGCGCCGAAGTGATAGTGATAATGACGTCCGCCTCGGCGCAGAGCTGCTCGCGTTCAACCGCTTTAAAGGGAAGTCCGGCCTCGCTGGCGACGGCTTCGAGTCGCGCTAATTCGACTGCGTGCAAATTCCAGCCAAGCACGTATTCGAACTCGCGTTGTTGCAGTGCCGCCTTCAACTGGAAACTTGCCTGGTGACCGGCGCCGACCATGCCCAATACCCTGGCCTCTTTCCTCGCAAGGTGGGCTATGGATACCGAGCTGGCGGCCGCGGTGCGCACTGCGGTGAGGTAGTTGCCACCGACCAATGCGTTCAACCTGCCGCTATCGGGGTCGAACAGAAACACGGTTGACTGGTGGTTGGTGAGGCCCTTGGCCGCGTTGTTCGGCCAGTATCCGCCTGATTTCAGACCCAGGCTCAAACCCGAGCGATCAAAGCCCGACTTGAAGCCATAGAGCGCATCCTGGTAGCCGATGGCTTCGCGAATTACCGGAAAGTTCCAGGCATCGCCGCGCGCCATTGCGGCAAACACCGACTCTACCGCAGTGAAGGCTTGCTCGCGGTTAAACACTTTCTGACAGATTTCTTCAGTCACTATATACATGATTTTTTCCTTTAGTAGGCCAGGCCGCGAGCGCTGACCGGCCACAGGCACTCGACCTTGCCGTTGCGCACACCCACATACCAGTCGTGGACGTTGCAGGTCGGATCGCAGTGCCCGGGTACCAGTTTCAGTTTCTCGTTCACCCTCAGCGCGCTCGCAGGGTCGCTGATCACGCCGTGTTCGTCCGAGCACTTTACGTAGGTGACATCGCTGCGGCCGTAGATAACCGGCAGACCGGAATCGACGCTTTGCGCCTTCAGGCCGGCGTCGCAGATCGCCTTGTCGGCCTTGGCGTGGCTCATCACCGACGTCAGGATAAACAGGGCATTTTCCCATTCACCCTGATCCAGGCGCTTGCCATCCGCGTCGAGAATGCGGCCGTAGTCCGCATCCATGAATGCGTAGGAGCCGCATTGCAACTCATTGAAGACGCCGGAATTGCCCTCGAAATAATAGCTGCCGGTACCGCCGCCACCGACTATATCGCAAGCAAGCCCCTTGTCGGCAAGCGCATCTACGGCTTCCCTGACCATGACGATGACACTGTCGATTTTATCGCGCCGATCTGCGTAGGAATCCAGGTGTTGCATGGCACCCTGGTAAGCCTGTATGCCGGAAAATTTAAGCCCGGCCGCGGCCTCGATGGCAAGCGCGATATCTACCACATCCTCGGTTTCGCTAACGCCACAACGCCCGGCGCCGCAGTCGATTTCGACCAGGCATTCGATGACACTGCCATGCTTTTGCGCTGCCGCGCTGAGGTCGGCGACGTTGTCGATATCGTCTACGCAGCAAATCGTGCGCGCGCCCAACAGCGGCAAGCGTGCCAGCCGGTCGATCTTGACGGGATCACGCACCTGATTCGAGACCAGTATGTCTTTTATACCACCGCGCACGAAGGCTTCGGCTTCGGACACCTTCTGGCAGCAGACGCCGCAGGATCCGCCTAGCTTTTCCTGCAGTTTTGCGACGTCCACCGACTTGTGCATCTTGCCGTGCACGCGATGGCGCACGCCCATGTCTTTTGCGAGCTGCCCCATCTTTTTAATGTTGCGTTCGAGGGCATCGAGGTCGAGTACCAGGCAGGGTGTCTGTATATCCTGTTCGTTCATACCCACAGTGGCGGGCACGTTGTAGCCCACCTCCAGATTGTCGCTCTGTGCTTCGCTGATTGCGTTCATAGTATTAACTCTTGAAGATTAAAGATTATTCCATGGCAGTTTTTTAAGATCGACATTGCCACCCGTGAGAATAACGCCGACACGTTTGCCGGAAAACAGCGCCCTGTTTTTGATTATGCTGGCCAATGCCACGCTGGAGCTCGGCTCGACCACAATTTTCATGCGCTGCCAGATGAGGTACATGGCGTCGATAATTTCCTCTTCGCTGACCAGCAAAACGTCCTTCACATAGTGTGAAACGAAGTGCCAGGTTCGAGGGCGCAGGCTGACCTTTAGACCGTCAGCCACGGTATCCGGTGCGTCATCTTCGATGATTTTACCGGCATGAAAGGAACGCCAGGCATCGTCGGCATTTTTCGGTTCGGCTGCGTAGATCAGGGTGCCCGGGGACAGCTTTGTCATCGTCAGGCAAGTGCCCGAAATCATACCACCACCGCCGATTGGCGCGACTACCGCATCCAGCTTGCCAACCTGCTCGTTTAACTCCAGCGAACAGGTGGCCTGCCCGGCGATGACCCGGTGATCATTGTAGGGGTGGACGAAATCGGCCCCGCTAAGCGCCACCAGTTCTTCCAGCATCGCCTCGCGCGCGGTAGTCGATGGCTCGCACTCGAATACTTCGCCGCCGTAACCCCGCACCGCATCTTTTTTTGCCGTCGGGGCAGTCCTCGGCATAACCACCGATGCCTTTATACCGCGCTGTTGCGCTGCATAGCTGAGCGACAGCGCGTGGTTTCCCGATGAATGGGTGGCCACGCCTTTTGCAGCCTGGTCGTCGCTGAGACCGAACACCGCGTTGCAGGCACCACGAACCTTGAAGGCGCCGGCTTTTTGAAAGTTTTCACACTTGAAAAACAATTCGGCAGCGGTCAGCTGGTTGAAAAATGTCGACGTCAGTACGGGCGTGGTATGCACATAGGGCTGGATGCGCGCGCGCGCCTCGACAACGTCTTCGAAGGTAGGGATATCCGATTGCGTATTCATGCGCTCACCTGTTTGTCGCGACGATGGCTTACGCCAGCGCAGTCGATCGATAATATTGTTGCGCTTCGGCCACACCTGATCCCAGTTCGATATCGTAATCCAGATCTTTCATCGCCATTTCAATGGTGGCTATGCCTGATAATGCCATCACGTCGCTGAGGGCGCCGAGGTGGCCGATACGAAAGGCCTTGCCTGCCATCTCGCCAAGTCCGATGCCAAAGGATACACCATATTTCTGGTAAACATGATTGGTCAAAAGATTACTGTCGAATCCCTGTGGCACATAAATGGCACTTACCGTATCCGAGTAAATATCCGCTGAATCGGCGCAGAGCTTTAAGCCCCAGGCGGCGATTGCACGGCGAATACCCTCGGCGATGCGATGGTGTCTTTTGAAGACATTGTCGAGGCCTTCTTCGAACAGGCTTTCCAGGCTGACGCGCAAACCGTTGTATAACTGAATAGGAGGCGTATAGGGATAACCACCATTTTTATTGCCCGCGCCCATGTCGCGAAAATCGAAATAGCAGCGTGGACATTTGGCTTCCTGCATGGCTGCAAGTGCTTTCTGGCTGGCCGCGACCATGGCAAGCCCGGTGGCCAGCATGAAGCCCTTCTGCGAGCCGCAAACCGCAAGATCCACACCCCATTGCTCCATTTTAAATTCCATGCAGGCGAGCGAGCTGACGCAATCGACATAGAGCATCGCCGGATGAGCGGCTCCGTCCAGGGCGTCGCGCACGCTGGCAATATCACTGCGTACCCCTGTCGCGGTTTCGTTGTGAGTGACCAGCAGTGCTTTGATTTCATGTGCAGTATCCTGTGCCAGGCGTTCTGCAAAGCGCTCCACCGGCGCGCTGCTACCCCAGCTGCATTCGATCACTTCAACATCGAGATGGTGCCTCTGACACAGGTCAATCCAGCGGTGGGAAAACATGCCGTAACGCGCTACCAGAACCTTGTCGCCTGGTGACAGGGTATTGGTAATCGCTGCTTCCCAACCACCGGTACCGCTGGCAGGAAAAGTAAACACTTCACCAGTTTCGGTTTTGAAGACCTTTTTCAAACCGTCCAGTATCGGCTTTAACCTGTCGGCGAATCCCGGGGCACGATGGTCAATGGTTTGAATATTCATCGCCTGCCTGATGTGATCAGGGATGTTTGTCGGGCCCGGGATAAATACTGGGTTTGCTATATTCACGCGCTTCTTCCGTTTTGATTGTGGTTATAAATTATAGAGTTCCAGAATCATTTATCAATTTTCCTGAAATATTTTCCCATTTTAAATGAAAAATAATAAGTAATTGATAAATAACAATTAAATATTTCCCATAATGAAATTGTAATTTAAAATGGGAAAGAATTTCATTTAAAGATGGGGATAAATCAGGCATGCTGAGGGCGTTTTTAGTGTAACTATATTGGTCAATTAATGAGTAGCTATGCAGGCACAACCTAAAAAGCGGCGCGGCCGTCCGCGTAATCAGGCCCCGGAATCGGCCGGCGGTACGGTACACGCGCTGGAAAGAGGCTTGCTGGTGTTGCAGGTGCTGGCGCGAGAGGGCTCTGTTTC
This sequence comes from uncultured Gammaproteobacteria bacterium, assembly GCA_963976575.1. Taxonomy (GTDB): domain Bacteria; phylum Pseudomonadota; class Gammaproteobacteria. The sequence continues at coordinate 6,820 of CAXBMV010000121.1, forward strand.
ACTGACCGATCTGTCGTTGACCATGGGTATGCCTACATCCACGGTTCACCGGCTGCTTTCCACGCTGGAGAAACTGGGATTCGCCGGGCTGGATAGCGACAGCAACGAATGGTCTATCGGTATAGAAACTTTCAGGGTAGGCAGTGCCTACCTCGATCGTAGCAACCTGATCGAAAACTCACGCAAGATCATGCGCGAGTTGACCGAGCAAACAGGGGAAACAGCCAACCTCGCGATTGCCGATTCCGGGGACGTCATTTTTATCAGCCAGGTGGAGTCGAATAACCCGATACGCGCTTTTTTTCGGCCTGGTACACGAGGCCATCTGCATGCCTCCGGAATTGGCAAGGCATTGCTGGCCAGCATGCCGAGAAGAGACGTGGAAAAGATTCTGCAGCAAAAGGGCTGCCCCGGATTTACCGAGAAAACGCTAACTTCTCCCGCTGCGCTGTTTGAAGATTTAAAACTGAGTAATGAAAGGGGCTGGTCGCTGGATGACGAAGAACGTTACCTGGGCATGCGCTGCATTGCTTCGTGTATTTACAATATTTATGGCGAGGCGATTGCTGGAATATCCATCTCGGGGCCAACCCTGCGCTTTCCTGACGAGTCGCTACAATTGCTCGGTCCCCAGGTGAGACAGGCAGCTCAGAAAATTACCCAGTTGATCGGCGGCAAGCTACGCGAGTTTGGCTAGTCTAGACAGCCTTAATGGTTGATCGCTTCGTTCTGGCGCTTGATATTTACCAGCGTTTGCAGACGATCCAGCAAATCGGCCTCGTTCACCGGCTTGGTGATGAAGTCATTGGTGCCGGCACCAAAAATGCCGGTAAAATCGGTTTTCTCATCCTCGCCGGGTTCTATCGTCATCAACAGTATCGGCAGGTTGAGGTAGTCTAATTGCAAATCATTGCGCACCGCATGGATGAGCTCGAACCCGGTCATATTTGCGGATAACATCAAATCGGTAATCATCACGTCTATGCTGCAGCGCTTGTTGGCCTGCAAATCCTGCCTGAGGAATTCGAT
>CAXBMV010000122.1:0-7846 GCA_963976575.1 uncultured Gammaproteobacteria bacterium
CACCAGTAGTGCAATCATAGCCAGCTTGGCTGATTCAAGAGTCCTACTCGGTTTCTTTTTCATCTTTCATCTCCTGTAAGAGCTCGTCAATATGCAGGCCTGCACAGTCGATTTTCCGGGCAGTGAGGTGATAGTGATGCACGATGCCCCGAAACCTGCCCAACTTGACTCTCTCGTTGGTGTTGGTGTCCATTCTGTCGCCTTGCATGGGACAGTCCAAGGGAACACCAGTTGCCGCACTTACAGCCGCCCACAGAGCCTTGAGAGCCTGTAGCTGCAACCATTGTTGTAGCCTTTGATACAGCCCAAGTTGGGAATCCATGCAAAGCTGTTGTCTGCGCTGGCAGCTGCTTTCAGTGATATTATTCATCGCATTCTCCTATCAAGATCTGTTATGTATTTATGCATCTACTTAACGGTTATTGACTATAGGCGAGCAGGCGAGTATAAGTAAAACGAATTTAATTGATGGTCGATTCCACAAATAATGATGAGCCAAAATCGCTTACGCAACCTCGATATGGGCACCCTGCGCAGCTTTGTCACCATCGCCGATGCCGGCAGCATGACAAAAGCGGCAAGCCGCCTCTACATGACCCAGTCCGCCATTAGCATGCAGATCAAGCGGCTTGAAAACAGCCTCGGTCTGAGTGTTTTCGATCGTTCCGCGCAGGGTATGAGGACCACGGTCGAGGGCGAGCAACTACTTCATTTTGCCAATCAAATGCTGGCGATCAACGATGAGGCCATGGGCCGACTGACCTCACCCGATTTCGAGGGCCAGGTCAGGCTGGGCGTACCCGGTGACGTAATTTACCCGCATATCCCCGGTAGCCTGAAGGAGTTCAACCGCGATTACCCCCGCGTGCAGGTGAAGTTTTCCTCGTCGTCTACATTTTCGCTGCGTGATCAGTTTGAACAGGGATTGCAGGATGTCATTCTGACCACCGAAAGAACGCCGCGAGCGGGTGGCCGCGTGATCAATACTCAGAGGTTGATCTGGGTCGGGGCCGAACAGGGAATTGCCTGGAAAAAACGACCGCTGCCGTTTGGTACCGCCAGGCACTGCTCGTTTCGTCCCCACGTAATCGCCGAGCTGGAAGCGGCCTCTATCGATTGGGTCGATACAGTCGCCTCCGAGGATTGTGTCGCCGCCGAGGCAATGACCTCGGCCGATCTGTGTGTCGGTGTGGAAATGGAAAGTTATAAATCCTCGGGCCGGTCTCCGATCGAACACGGCGGGCAGTTACCGGAGCTTCCGGAATTTTCCATCGTGCTCTACTGCAGTGATTCACCGGCTAATCAACTCGCGCAGGCCCTGGGCGAGTATTTGGTGCGCGCTTATAATTGATGCCGCTGCGCTCTGAAGGCGCAGTCCGTCAGTCTCTTGTTGCTACCACCGCCGCGCTGGCCATCGCCTCTCCGGCATCGTTGTCGTGCATGGATTCCCGATAGTAAAGAATGTTCAAGGGCGCAACCGCTTCGGCGAGTGCGCCCGGCTTGACGCGGAAACGTGGATTGCCGGGACCGGCCAGATCGCCATCGCTAAGCAGATGCTGTTGACTGATCAGCCGTCCGGCGGGCGCGAGAAAATCGCACAGGCGGGTGATCAGCGGGAGATTGACATACCACATCACCAGGATCAGGTCGTAATCCCCGGCGAAGGGGTAGGGCTGGTCGAGGTCGTGTTCGATGCAATTGATCTCCAGCCCCAGTTGCGCAGCAGTGTCGCTGGTTAGGCGAAGCCCTTCGCTGGAAATGTCCAGCGCATCGACGCGGTAACCGCGCTGCGCCAGCGCAATCGCATTGCGCCCGGCTCCTGAGGCGATGTCCAGCGCGCGCCCCGGGGATTGTGCCCATTGGTCGATCAGGTCGACCGGGTTATGCTTGCGCTGGCTATCCTCGGCGTAGCGCTGGTTCCACTTGTCGCGGTCCTCGCGGCTCATATCAGTCTTCCAGCAACGGCCGGATCATTTCAAGGCTGGCTGCAAAGGCGACCAGGGTAGCCTCGATGTCAGCCTCGCTATGCGCAGCGGAAACCAGCCCTCCCGGCCAGCCACTGAAGTCGACACCGTTGATATTCAGTGCCAGACGCAGCAGACGCGACAGGTCTGGCGGTTGCTGGTAAAGCTCGATACGGCCGAGTTGCTGAGGTAGGAACGGCTTACCGCCGGCCAGCGCATCTCCCATGTAAATATGAAACGCCGAGGCCTCCCCATAAACTACCCAGTCGAGCGAATAGTCGCGCAGGCACTGAGCCAGGCCTTCACGTAATTGCTGCGCCCGCTGGCTGGCGATATTGCAGCTATCCTGCTGCTGGATGATTTCCAGGGCCGCGATACCGGCGGCGGCGGAAACCGGGCAGGCGTTGAAGGTACCCGGGTGATAAATTTTTTCGCGCTTGCCGCGCTTGCCCGATTCGTAATCAAGGCCTCCGAGGATATCGGCTGACCCGACTACAGCACCACCGGGCAGGCCGCCGGCGACGATCTTGGCGAGCGTGGTCAGATCGGCGGAAATTCCACTTTGCGCCTGTACCCCGCCGGGACTGACCCTGAAGCCGGTAACAACCTCATCGAAAATCAACACCACCTGGTTACGCCGCGTCCATTCGCGCAAGTCCCGCAAAAATTCGACAGACAAAGGCAGCTTGCCGGTTGCGGCGCCGAGAGGTTCGAGGATTACAGCGGCGATATCGTCGTCTTCGTCGAGCAGGCGTTCAACGCTGGCGGGGTCATAGGGATCTATTGCGAGGGAGTTGGCGGCTACGCTGGCGGGTACGCCTATCGGTGCACTGCCGTCAAAATGCGAGTTATAGCCGCTGGTCATGTCATCCAGCCAGCCGTGGTAATGCGCGTGGAAACGCATCAGCTTTGTCTTGCCGGTATAGGCGCGCGCCAGCCGTACCGCCATTTGCGTGGCCTCGGTGCCGGAGGAGTGGAAGCGCACACGTTCAGCCGAAGGCAGCATTTCACAGATGATTTCGGCCCAGCGAATTTCCAGCTCAGTGCCGGTGGCGAAATGCGTGCCACGCGCCAGCTGGGCGCTGGCCGCTGCGATCACCTGCGGGTGATTATGCCCCAGCAGCAGGGCGCCGTGGCCGCCGAAGTAATCGATATAGCAATTATCATCGACATCCCATTTGCGCGAGCCCAGCGCATGGCTGGCATAGAGGCCGTAAGGACTGGTATAGCGCGAATCGTGCACTACGCCACTGGGTAGAAACTGTTTGGCGCGTTTACTCAGTACGGCCGAGCCAGGTGTTTTTTGCTGATAAGCGTCTTCTACCTGTTGGCGGATATTATCGTTCATTCGACTGCCCCGGTGAGTCAGTGAGCCTTGCTTGGCCAAGGTATTCCGGGAAGCAGTTTACCTGCGTTTCGGTGACATAAACAGGGCTCGAGAGCGCACTTCTAGAAGCACGATCAGCGACTGTTTTCAGGCTCGCGGCAGGACCTTAAGGATCGGGCGGAGTATCCGAGTAATGCGTGCGTCCGCTGCTGTCGGTCCAGCTGTAAATCTGCACAGGCTTGCCAACTGGAGCGGTAGTATTAGCGGGTTCAGCACCGGGTATTTGCTGCGGCGCTGTGTCTGAAAAAATGATATCAGCCAACTCGAGTAACTGGCTGTTGCTGAGCATATCGACCGGGTTGCCAGACTGAATCTTGTGAACAAACTCCGGGTCGCTGAGAATTTCCTGTACGCGCGCATCGTTTTTTACCCGCTGCACCCGCCCCCAGGTATCGGTGAGTTTTTCTGCCAGTACCGCTTCGACGGCCTCATTACCGGCGCTAGTCTCGTCGAGCAGACCAGCGGATGCGGCCAGAGCAAGCAAATCGGGATTTCGCGCCAGTGCCTGAAAAGCGGGGAGTTGCCTGACAGCCACCAGGTCTCCGCTATCCAGTACCGCCTGGTTTGCAGGATCCTGCAGTAACTCGCGGATATCCTCGCTTTCGCCAAGGCGCCTGGCGTGGGCGGTTACTTCCGCCGGGGACTCGATCAGGGCTGTACTGAGGCGGGCAAATTCTGGTTGCACAGATGCCAGTGCCATCGCTGAACCCAATGCCTTGCTTGCGGCCTGGTTGACCAGCGTCTCGACGCGGCTGTTCTGCGCAGGGGAGGCTGTGGCAGTCTTGTCTGGAAAATGCACATCGCGCACGAAGGCATAGCCCCACACCACAGCCAGTGCGACTACCAGTCCCAGAAAAACCCCGATGCTTGCGCCGCCGTAGCGTGATACTGCCGCGGGCGACTCGGCGGCGGGCCAGAGTTTCTGTAGCCCCAAAAAGAGGAGGCTGACAATTATTCCCGCGCCAAAGAATAACAACAGGGCGGCGCAGACAAAGGCGACGATTCCCTGCAGGGATGTTTGTGTTTCCAGCCAATGCGCAACCGCGGCGCTGTAGAAAATGCTGGCGGCATAACCAGCCGCCAGGCTGAGCAGGCGGGCCAGCATTTTACGCAAACCATTTTTATAACCACGCCAGCCGAAGAACAGGATCAAGGCAATGAAGATGACAAGCGACCAGTCCATTTATGGGTTCTCCTCAGCAGGATGAATAAATTGCAACTTCAGGTGCATAGTCGCATTGATCGCGTCTTAACAAAAGCTTACGGGCGGTTACAAGGTTTGTCGGTGGGGGGATGGGTGCAGATGAACGGGTAGCGTCCCTTTTTGCCCGGGGACGCTACCTTAATTTTAGAACATGGCGGATTTAAAATGTCCGCATAGAGAGTATAAGTGGCTCAGGCGACCTGGGCGACTGCCACCTGGCTGGCCAGGTATTCGTCGTAACGGCCATGAAAACTGACCATCTTCTTGTCCTTGATCTCGATGACATGCGTGGCCAGCGAAGATACAAACTGGCGGTCGTGGCTGACGAAGATCACGGTACCAGCGAATTTCGCCAGCGCCTGGTTGAGCGCCTCGATGGATTCCATGTCGAGGTGATTGGTAGGCTCGTCCAGGATTAACACGTTGGCTTCTGACAGCATCAGCTTGCCGAATAGCAGGCGGTTTTTCTCACCACCGGAACAAACCTTTGCCTTTTTCTTCGAGTCGTCAGCGCTGAACAGCAGGCGTCCCAATATGCTGCGTAGCATCAGGTCGTCGTGTTTTACTGTGCGCCATTGCGACATCCAGTCGAACAGATTCAGGTCATTGTCGAAGTCGGCGCTGCTATCCTGCGGGCAGTAAGCGATGTTTGCGTTTTCAGACCACTTGATGTTGCCCTGTTTGGTTTCGATCTGACGCAACAGGCAGCGCAGAAAAGTTGTCTTACCCGAACCGTTTTCACCGGTAACGGCCAGACGCGAGCCGGCCTCGAGGATCAGGTCGCCGTCGCTGAAGAGCATTTCGCCATCAAAGCCATGTCCCAGTTTTTCCAGCACCAGCGCCTGGCGGTGCAGCTTTTTTTCCTGGGTGAAACCGAGATAGGGTGTGATTCGGCTGGAAGGCTTCACTTCGTCGAGCTTGATTTTTTCCATCTTCTTGGCGCGCGAACTGGCCTGCTTGGCCTTGGATGCATTCGCCGAAAAGCGATCGACGAATTGCTGTAAATCGGCCAGTTCGGCCGATTTCTTCGCGTTGGCGCTGTGTAACTGTTCGCGTATCAGCGAGGAGGCCGCGGCGAAGGCTTCGTAGTTGCCCGGGTAAATGCGTAATTCACCATAATCGATGTCAGCCATATGGGTGCAAACCGAATTGAGGAAATGGCGATCGTGGGAAATGATAATCATCGTCGATTTGCGCTGCCGCAGCACCGTGCCCAGCCAATTGATGGTATGGATGTCGAGGTTGTTGGTAGGCTCGTCGAGCAGCAGTATGTCAGGATTGGCGAATAGCGCCTGCGCCAGCAACACGCGCAGCTTCCAGCCCGGCGCTACCTGTTGCATCGAAGCGTAATGCAGCGATACTTCTATGCCGGCCTGTAACAGAATTTCACCCGCACGACTCTCCGCGCTATAGCCATCCATCTCGGCGTATTCGCCTTCGAGATCAGCCACCTTCATGCCGTCTTCCTCGGACATTTCCGGCAATGCATAGATACGGTCGCGTTCTTGCTTGACCTTCCACAACTCGGCGTCGCCCATGATCACGGTATTGATAACGCTATACGCTTCGAAGGCGAACTGATCCTGGCTCAGCTTGCCGACCTTCAACCCCGGAGTAATCGAAACATTGCCAGACGATGGCGCCAGCTCACCGCCGATAATCTTCATCAGCGTCGACTTGCCGCAACCGTTGGCGCCGATCAGACCATAGCGGTTGCCATCACCGAACTTGGCGGAAATATTTTCAAACAGCGGCTTCGCGCCGAATTGCATGGTGATGTTGGCGGTTGATATCACGAGAGTCTTCCTGGTAGAGCTATGAATTAGTGAGTAGCGATGTTGCGGGTCGAATCCACGCAAACGGGGCGCACTGTAATGATTTAAGCGGCCAAAGTCGAGCGGGAAGCAGTAAATAGCGACTTATTTGCCGCATATGTCGCTTATTAGTCGATTAATTGCGTTTTAACAGTCATGGCTAGCGATCGCTGGCTACTGATCAGGGCAATCCGATGACTTTCTGGAACAGGTAAAATTCTCGATCTTGCAGTCCCATCGCCTTTTTCAACGCCACGTCCTTGTCTAGCGGATTGTTCAAGTCTTCATGGATATAGCTGCGCCAGTTGTGATCGAGCAGGTCGTCGAACCTGTCCATGGGTTGCAGGCGAAAGCCGAGAATGTCGACATTTAAAACCGGGTAGTCTGAGCCGTAGAATACGCGACCGCTGACATCGATGCTGCGCAGGAAATCCACCGGGCGGTTGCGCATCAGCGTTGCCGAGTTGTCGACGTAAAGATTTGGATATTTCTGCATCAGTTGCAACAGACGCAGGTAAGCGGGTTGGCCCTGATACTCACCCAGAGAAGCCATGTGCGCGGCGATGACGGTGACGCCGAGTTTCAAGGCCGGTTCCAGTCGCATCGGATCGCAGAGTTCATCCTGCGAATTGTCGATAGTGCTTTCGTTACCGACATGGCTGAGCAGCGGCAGATTCAAATCGACCAGTTTGCGATAAAAATCGGCGTGCTTCGGGTCGGCGGGATCGAACAGCATGGTACAGGGCAGCCACTTGATCAGTACTGCGCCCATTTGTTTCGCGCGGGTTAAGTCTGCTATCGCCTGGTGGCGCTCGGGATTGATGCTTGCACCGAATAGCAGGTTGTCGTACTTGCCGACCTGTTCGCCGACATATTCGTTGGGAAAATATACCGCGCTGCGCTGCCGGTCGAGCTTACCGGTGGAATCGTAGACGCCGTCCATCGCCAGCACTACCGCATGCGACAGGTAACGCGAATCTTTCACCAGTAGATGCGCCTGGCGAAAAATCTCGGCATCGTTTTGAGCGTCGATATCGGCCTGATCGATGCCAAAGGATTTGAGATAGGCTGAAAACTTCAGACCGAAGAACTTTTCCCGCGTCTGCTCCGAGATGAAACAGTCAAAAACCGCGGAGGCACAGGCTCCATGGAAATGAATGTCGACCATGTCCTTGCGTGGCAGGTCGGGGGCTTGGTAGGGAAGTGCTGTTTCGTGCTCGCTAAACAGTGGGTAGGTCAGCAAGGCAATGCCGATAACAATTGAAACGAGGGCGATGGTTTTCATCAGTCTGACCCTGTTTTATTAAATGGCGTATTCCACCTTGTCGCCAGAGCGGATAGCCCCGGCTGTGATAACGCGCGCGGTTATGCCGCCATGACCACGCAGCGCATTATATCCGCCGGCGCCGAGCAGGCGCTCCATCTTGCTGCAGGGGTGGCAGGCACCAGTGTGCTCGAGCAATACCTCGCCAATGCG
>CAXBMV010000123.1:0-7749 GCA_963976575.1 uncultured Gammaproteobacteria bacterium
TCAGGTGATCGAATAAAACCAGACTAGGTGATCGGAATCACCAGAATACGCAGTTGCATCCCCTGGTTGATGTACTCACCAACAAGCATTCTACAAAGGGCTCAAAACACGCAAAGACAAGAGGACTACCAACCAGAGTTGATGTGGAAAAAATGACCAACTTCCGGGTAAGGGAAAAACCTTCAACCTGCGGATTCAAGTTGGGTTGCGGCTTTATCGGCTTCCCTGTTTCTGCAACGGAAATCGTCTTCCCAAAGAGCGCTAACCCGACCAACCCCAACAATATGAATAGAGCGATGGTAACTATATAAATCCCGCCAAGATTCCAGAAACCCTGAGGATTAGCGACAGGGTCATAAAGCACATAAAAAGCAATAGCAAGGATAAGGCTTATCCAACCTCCAGCCACGTAAATGCCTATATTGCGCAGGCATAATGGATAGGTTTCGAGCAGTGACAAATTGATACAAGCGACTACGATCAAGGTCAGGGTGAAAACCACTACAAAAACAGGGAGAAATATCATATATCCCCGGTCAAAACCGATTGCATCGCATCAGTCACAATGCGGCGCAAACGGCCAGCAGGACACACACTTTGCAAATGGACGCAGTAGCGAGTTTGTCTGTGAACAGTTCCGGCAGTGTTTCTCAATAGTTTGGAGCCCAAATATTTTTGCTTCTAAATGCATATGCCTACAGTGGATACATATAGATGCCCACATATAGCAGGATTAAAGTTGTCAGACCAATCGCCACGAACACGCCTGAATAGAGATACATCATTGCAAACCCGCTAAATGCCCATGCGCTGACCAGCATCGCTATTATGTTCACAATAAAAGTAAATATCGCTAATGAACGCAAGCCCAGCGCTTTTTTGTATGCGAATCCATATAGGGAGACAAGCGCTAATAGAGAAACCATTTGATCAATCAGTTGGAACGCTACCGATTGCCACAATCCCCCTAAGGCCGCCATGATCGTGCTGGAAATACTCAGGCAGAACAGTAACGCAAAAATACCAAATACTATTTTCCAGAACATATACTCACCCAAAAGGCATAACGTCCATCTTACAGGTTGGGAAACAGCCCCATAGAAACCAGGCTACAGGGGCACAGGCACTGCAATTGAAAACGGACGAGTGCGTGTCCCTGTGAGTTTTCTCTTTTAGTTTTCTATGCGCATCAGCCCCGTTACTTTGCAAATTCAGCGGCAATCGCAGTTTTAACCGATTCTCGCTCCAGCATTCGCGCCCTGTGTTCCACGACGCGGGGGATAGGCTCCAATGCCACGCCATCGCCTTCCATCCACTGCGCGACGGTAAATAAATACGGATCCGCCAGCGTATAGTGCTCGCCCATAACCCATGGGCCGCGTAGATAATTGTCTTCTATGTAGCGAAAGCAGTCGCCCACTGATTCCGGCACCTTCTTTTGCATGGCGACAATCGCGTCCGGATCATCCGCCCAGCGATGGCCGCGTATACGGTGGGCGTGGGCCACGTGCAGGGTGGAACAAATATAACTGTTAAAGGCCTGTAACTCGGCGAAGGCAAAGGCGTCGTCAATCGGCGCCAGTTTCGCCTCGGGGTGCAACTGCGCGATATAGGCCAATATTGCGGGGGTTTCAGTGAGATAACCCTGCGGGGTTTCCAGTACCGGGACACGCCCTTTCGGGTTTCTGCTCAAGAATTCGGGGGAACTTTCTTCCGCAATCGAAAAATCGACCCGGGCGATTTCATAATCAGCACCCGCTTCTTCAAGCGCAATGTGAGAGGCAAGCGCACAGGTGTGCCGGGCGTAGTAAAGTTTTAACATAGTCTTTGGTTTCAACCGCTGTGAGTGGGATAGACAGTTTACATTTGATATGGCGACAGTTTAGGGTCCGAAGAAATAAATATAAAGCCCGAAAAATGCAAAGCAAACAGCAATCATAAAACCTAACGCGAGAGGAGCCACCCAAATGGCGGCTATCCTGTGCTGTTTGAAGGCATATAACCCGCTAAACAGTGACACCAGCAGGAAGACAACAATCAAAATGGCTGATATCGTTAAAAAGTTGATATCGTCTGAAAGAAAATCCTAACCCGAATTATCCCTGCTGGTAATAGTACAACCTATGGGAACGCCAAACAGGGTAAGCACCGCTAACCCAACCGAGTAACACGATATCCGGAAAGCCTGTTTTCGAGTCAGCATAAAATTACATCCATTTCATCTGATGCCGCCAGAATCGGCAAATGATACTGAGGGGCAGTATACCGAATGAATGAGCGTCAATATTCAATCGGTATACTGCCACGTGTTTCCCTGTGAACTGTTAGTTAGCTTTCATTGAGATCCGCCAACAATGTGAGCGCGGCATCCTCGCTGAGTAGGTACATGTCATCTGCAAAACGCATGCATACAGCATTTCCCAAAGGCGCACATAAACCTTCAAATGAAGGGCTATATTCAAAGTAGTATGCCTTACCAGCTTCAATATTTATTTGGGAACCAACCACGCTTGAACTGAACAAGCCATCACCTGTCAGGAACCCGATGGTATGCAAACCAGGTTCAACAGGAACACGAAAAAATCCACCATTTTTCAAGCAACCGATTTCTGTTTCGTCCACTACTACCGTTTTACACACAAGGAAACCAACGGATTTCGATTGTCTCAAGAAAAAGACACTGCCTTTATCCGAAGACACCGCGGGAAGGTCTGCGTAGTTAACGCCCGATGCGACACATCCAGACAACAAAAGCAACGCCATTATGAAACCAAAACATTTTTCCATACATTCTCCCTGTCTACGACATGTTAATTCCGGGTACCAAGAGTTTTTGTATCGGTGCGACCATACGCATTCTTGAGTCTCAGTACGAAACTATATATTAGTTACCTATCGGGTCCCAAGAATTCCTGAAAACAAGATCAGGTCTTTGATTTTAAAAGAATGCCCGGTATAAATTCAACCTTTAGAGCCTGACTCTGTTGGGTTCTCATATTGCCTGAGTCATCATGACATTTTCGTAAATTTGGTTTAAGGTCAGCTCAATGCAGGAGTATAGATAGATGCCATGAACAGCCTGGTCTCGATGGATACCGTAATTGCCCCCATGCTGATACTGCTCGCCGCCTGTGGTGGTGGCAACAGCGCAGCGGATACCCCTTTTAATTCGGGCACTGGCAGTGGCCTCTACCTGGGTGGGCCGTTTATCACCTATCAAACGGCCGCCGCGAGGCGCATTGTTCGTATCGATACAACAGGCAAGCCAAACTAGTGCGTCGAGTCGCCCCGACCACGTGGGCGACACTCAGCAGAACTTTCACCTCTTAAGTAGATCTGCCCCGGTTTTCCCGGTGAACTCTTGTTACAATTACAACTTTTGAAGCAGCAGATTTCACATTATTATGTCCGTTGATTTAGAAGCACTTTTTCCCAAACTTATTGGCCTGATGCTGGATACGGTCTTCGTGGTCGATGGCCACGACCGAATCGTCTTTGTCAGTGATGCCTGTGAGTCATTGCTCGGCTACCGTGCCGACGAGCTGACGGGCACTCTGATCACCGACTATATGCATCCTTCTGACCTTCCACCCACACAAGCTTCCATTGTTCGGATCATGAATGGTCAACCTCATAGCGATTTCCGCAACCGCTATATTCACAAAGATGGGTCTAGCGTCTACATCCTGTGGTCTGCGCGCTGGTCCGAGCAAGACAGCGCGCGGATCGGTGTGGCGCGAAACGTGACGGCCCTCAGGCAGGCCGAAGAAAAACTGCTTTTCCTCGCTCATCACGACCCGCTGACAGGGCTGACTAACCGGTCGCTATTCAATGATCGACTGGACTCAGCTATTTCTGCCGCCCGTCGCCACCAGGTCAATCTGGCTTTGCTTTTTCTGGACATCAATGACTTCAAGTCTATCAATGATATCCATGGACATGCGGCAGGTGATCATGTGCTCTGTACCACTGCCCGACGGCTGGAACGCTGCGTACGCGAGATGGACACGGTGGCCCGAATGGGTGGTGATGAATTCACGATACTGTTGACCAACATCGAGTCGGCTGAAGACATTTCCAGCAAGGTGGAGCAGATTGTCACGCTTCTGGCAGAGCCGTTGGAGGCTGAATTCGCCGCAATCAAAATGCCATCCATCAGTATCGGTGTGGCCCGTTACCCCACGGACGGGGAGGATATTGATACCCTGCTAAGCCATGCGGATGTCGAAATGTACCAGCAGAAAGGGGAGATTCGGAAAGCTGGCTGAAGAGCTGATCAATCTATAAGAATACCTTTCCCTGAGGACATATTTAGTGACCCACTCAAACCTGCTGCTCGAGAACTAAAGGGAAGGGAAGGATTAAAGTTTAACCCCTCCCCTTTTTCCTCAGGAACCCAAATTCAATCTGGTGGTTCCAAAGGAGAGAAATCAGAGTGGAGACACACTAGTTTGCGTTTACTTAAGAGATCCGAATGAAAATGAGAAGCAAATGCCACCGACCTCTTTCCTGTTGCTCAGCATCCCGCGTAGGGAGGAGCGCGTTCCTCCTCGTGGCACTGCTCAGTGTTGGAGGCTGTTTAAAGTCGAACAAGGTGCCCCGTCTCGAGTTGGGGGACGTGTTCCTCGTGACGCCGGCCGGCAACCACCGACTCGATGCAAGCGATGTGGGCAAACGCATTGAGATCCAGCTTCCCACTTTGAGTATCCGCGTTCTGGCGCCCGGGCTGACCGTCACCCTCGGCGCATTCGCGCAGCAACCGCAGGTCCGGGTCATGCCGAAGCAGGGGAATCGAAACGTGCAGTTCGAATCCGAGGGCGCCTTCTACCAACTTTCAGGGGGAGCTGAGGTCGCGCTTCATGGAATTCAGGCGGAGATGAAAGTTGCAAGTGGGCAGTGGATCGCGTCGCAATGGCGCATCGATCTTCCGCCCGCGCTGACCAAGATCAAACTGGCCTCCTCGAGACCTCCGCCCGATGTGACCGACGCCATCGAAGCGATCGGGGGCGAGACCCAACGCTTCTACATCCCGTTCCGTATCGATGGCGAGCGCTATGCGCTCGATGCTTCGTTCGTGCTCGAAGTCGAACGCGTCTGGTCGATTGGCTCGATCGGTGGATTGCCCTGATAAACAGGGGACAGGCCAGGATTAAATCGTGAAAAATGTGGTCTGTCCCTACTTTCCTCGTTTTCTTAACTTTTATTCTGCCTGGTTGACGCCGCTCACTGGCCGGCGGTAGCATAGTTCATTGCTAAATATCCAGAAAATAGATCAGCTAGCTATTCAGCATTTCAATTTTTGATCACTAAATAGCCCAGGCTATGCATAAAAGCGTTTCCGTCTGTAGATGACGAACTGCCCGGGAAAGGTTAAAAGGAGATAACTATGCAGCCACTAAGCGCCATTAGATTGGGATTTTTACTTGTAAGCATGAGTATAGTACTGTCAGCTTGCGGGGGCGGAGGTGGCTCTGGTACGAATGATTCGGTCGCAGACCAGGATTTACCAATACTCGCTTTATCCAGCCCTTCCAATGGGGTCATCTTAACCAATCAATCCAGCTTTCCAGTGTTTGGTGCCACCTTGCCGCGGGCAAGTTTGACGATAAATGGCATCGTTGTTACCACAGATCCCAATGGCCTGTTTTCAACCACGGTACCACTGCTTACCGGAGATAATAATATCGCCGTGATCGCCAGCCTCGATGGGCTGGAAACACGGGTAAACTTTACCGTTACTTTGCAACAAACGCCGCCGCTACTGAATGTTAGCGAACCGCCAGCGCAACTGGTAACCAATGCCTCAAACACCAATGTGACGGGTGATACTGCGTCGAGCGGTGTGAAAATCTGGATTAATGACGTTGAACAAACCCTGAATAACGGAGAATTCGACGCTACCCTGGCCTTGCAGGACGGGTTGAATCTTATCCGCATTATCGCCGAAGATGAGGCCGGAAACCGCAGCCTGGTAGATCGACAGGTAACACGTGATACCAATGCACCGATACTCGCCGTAACCAGTCCGGCAGATGGCAGCACGATTTATCGAGAACCATTGGTCATCACCGGGTTTAGTGAGCCGGGGGCAACGGTGACTATCAACGGTGTCGCAGCTGATCTGTTACCGTCCCCGGGTGAATTCGAAGCCACTTTAAGCAGCTGGGAAGCAGTAACCAACGCAACGGTCATCGCCACCGATAGTGCTGGCAATTCCACGCAATTGTTGTTAACTGTCAATCGCTTTGCCAACCCCGCCACGACTGTCTACGTGACACCCGCCACGGCTGGTGGTGCGGATGGTGCCAGTTGCGGCGCGGTAACATCACCCTGCGGCAGCATCAATTTTGCTCTTTCGCGGGCAAGCGCTCTCTTCGCAAAGCGAGTGTTGGTGGGGAATGGGATTTATACCGAAGCACCGGTTCTGGTCAACGGAATCGATTTGCTGTCCGGGTTTGATGTCGATTTTGAGCAACGTGATCTGGCAACCCTTAAGGCTGAAATTTGGGGTGACGGAACATCGCGAAGCGTTGTTGCTGCTGGAATTTCAATGCCTACCCTGCTCGAGGGGTTCACCATCCGCGGTCCGCTGATGGCGGGCGCTTCTTCGAATAGTACCGGGATTTATATCGTCGATAGTAGCAATGCGCTCGTGGTTCGCGAGAATAATATTTACTCGGGTAGAGCGGCGAGTGGCACAAATGGTGCCGCTGGATCCGATGGCCAGGACGGCAACAATGGGGTCGATGGCGTTGACGGTATTATCACCCCTGCCCTCTGCCAGACGCAGGACTTGAATACGGGTGGCTCAGGGGGGCAGCTTATCGCATCTGCAACGGATATCAGTGGGGGCGCTGGGGGCAGCAATATCGCCTGCCCCGTCGCGGGCTTGTCCGAGTTCAGTGGCGAGGATGGCGATATCGGCCTTAATAGCGGTGGAAGCGGGGGCGATGCCGGGAATGATTTCGAACTGAGCACGGTCTGCACCCTCCCTGGCCAGCCTACAGACGGGGCCGCAGGAACTATAGGAGCTATGGGCAGCCATGGAGGCGCGGGGGCCGGCGGATTGGCGAGCAACTCTAGCCTGATCGCCAATAACTGGGTTACAGCGTCAGGCAGTGTCGGCTTGTCAGGCAGCCACGGAGGTGGTGGCGGCGGTGGCGGCGCAGGTGGCAGCGCGTTTTGCGTCTCAAGTTGTACTTCCGAACGACTAGGGGGCACCGGCGCGGGCGGGGGAAGTGGTGGCGCAGCGGGCAGCGGTGGAATTGCCGGTAGCGGTGGCGGTGCAAGCTTCGGCATTTTCCTGAGTTACCAAAGTCTTCCACTAACGCTACCAGAGATAAGCAATAATATAATTTTCAATGGCGTCGCAGGGAACGGCGGTATCGGCGGTCAGGGTGGAGTCGCCGGTATCCACGGCCTGGGTGGTAGCGGGGGGGTTGGTGGCTTCTGTTACGGGCAAGGTGGAAGTGGCGGCGAAGGCGGCCAGGGTGGTCATGGCGGCGGCGGCGGTGGCGGCGCTGGCGGCATTTCGGTTGGCCTGTTTGTGAATCTAAACGGCTACGCCGGAACACCAACCTACGCGGCCACCAATACGATCGATACAACTACAGGCATCGCAGGCGGCGGTGGCGCCGGGGGATTATCCTTCGGCAATAGCGGTGCCAATGGTGAAGCGGGTTCGGTGAGCGAGGTGCTTTACCTGCCCTGATGTAGAACCGGGAATAACTGTAAAACTGGGGACAGACC